>CAZMWO010000001.1:0-13306 GCA_964569565.1 uncultured bacterium
ATCACCAACTTGTTCCAAGTACAAGGCCTCCCTTCAAATATGTTAGACAGTCAAGATAAGGTATTTCGCTGTGACCAAGTATCGCATGCCCTATTTCATGCCCTACAACGAATGCCAGCTCTTTTTCTGTCATAAGCTCTATCAGGCCAGAGTTAAGCCCAAGGATCAGGCGCCCTGTTTTGCGTGATGGCAGGCAAAAGGCATTGATGGAAGAATCGTTTTCGATAAAAACATCAACAGGCTGCACCAATCTCAAATTACTGATTACCAGCTTGACGACATTGCTTAAAGCTGGAGTTATATTTTCATCAAGTTTGTAAGAACTGGTCAGTAGCCTTATTCGCTCTTCAAATCTTGCTTTTTCAATGTTTTCAATTTTGTCTTTCATGCGCTGTGCGAAATTTGCATCATGCTGCATGCGCTGCCAGCTTTCAATTTCCTCCTGGCATCTAAGGTTGCCGAGATCAAAGTCCGGGAAGATTTGCTGGCTGCTGGCAGGTTTTATGACGGGGGCGGTTGGGCGTGCCGGTGGAGGTGTTCTGGGCCTGGTGTCCTTTGTCGTTGTTTCAGGTTGAACCAGCCCTAGAGTTTGTAAAAAGTTTCTAATAGATGCTCCCATTAGAAGTCCTCCTTATAAGTTTGGTTAATTTTATTGCCTGAATGAAGAATTAGCAATTGAAATCTGTGAAATATCGCACCAATCTGGTTTCATTTTGGTGATTATGAGCTGAGTCTGGTGGTTAAGAACTTGAATCAGGAGAAACGCCATGCAGAAACCCAGCTGGTATGAAGATGAGATTGCGCGGCTGAAGCAGTTGTACCGATATGATCGGGTGCAGGCTGAAGAGCATATTGCGCGTGATATTGTCGAATACCGAGACCAGTTTGAGGAATACGAGGAGTTTGAAGAGATTGCCTGGGAATACTACGACTACGTGCGCCAATACTTCATCGAAAAAGAGGCCTTTGCACTCAGGATGGTCGAAGCGAACAAGACAATGCTCAACCCGGTTACGCTATATGAAGCGCGCCTGTATTACGAGTGCTATCACCTCAACTACTTCGAAGATTTTGAGAGCCATCTCAAAGATAGAAAGCTAAGGCAAAAATGAGATTGCTTTTTTTACTGCGGGCGGAGTTCGATAATGTACAGCAGATGCTTGGCGCGGGAGGCGGCCACGTAGTAGTCGGCGCGGCTGAAATGCTCGTCACTGTCGGGCTCAGGCATCGCATAGAGGACAATTGCATCTGCCTCCAGGCCCTTGAATGACCTGATGGTTTCGAACAGCGCCGTTTCATTTGCCTGCCATTTATTTATGTTGTCAGAAATCTTACAGTTGCCGACCTTCTGCTTGCCTTTCAAAAGCGTGTCGGCGCGTTTGTGCAGGCTTAAAACGGCAATCTGCGATAACTGCATTCCTTCGTGTATCCAGGCATCGAGTTTTTTTTGCAGCTGGTGCAGCGCTTCTTCTTCCTTAGTGACAGTCACTATTGTGCAGGGCGTGCCCTGAGGGGCTGTCGGTGTTACTGCAATCTCGGTATTGATAATACTGCTGCAGTGACCGGCAATTTCTCTCGTGTTTCGGCAGTTGTGCGGTAACCTGAACGGTGGCATTTCGAGCGGTGCCCGGAAATTTTTGCCGGCAAAAATGTTTTGCGCCGGGTCGTAGAATACGTAAAAGCGGCCTTTTGCGCCTCCGGAATTAAGACAGTGCAGGGCATCCCACCATTCGGGCATGAAGTCCTGGCCCTCATCTACAACTATGGCCTCATAAGTCAGACCCGTCTTTAGTGCCGCCTCCAGAAGCAAGGTTGGAGCTTCGTGATGCCAGAAATCCTGTTTTTTTGCCTTGTCTTCAGGGATTTTGAACTCGATGCCGGCCTTGTTGCACACATCGCTTGCCAAAGCATGAAAATTCTTTATATCCAGGAGTTTTTTATACTTTTCGGGAACAATGCTGTTAAGCCAGTCAGCCAGCAGGCGGTTGAAGCAGGTGAACAGTACCCTTTGATTCTGAGCGGCAAATCGCTGTGCCTGCATCATTGCCAGAAGGGTTTTGCCTGAACCGGCAACCCCTTCGATCAATGCCTGTGGCCAGTCTGCCAATATCTGCAGAACGTTGATCTGATTATCGGTAAGCCTGATGAGAATCTCTTCGTCATTAGCTACTTTTCGTGACAATGCCTGACTGATCTGGAATTGTGGGAAAACCGCCTGCTTAATTTTTTGAACCAGTTCACGGGAAAGAGGCGGGGGCTCGTTACCCCAGGCGATAAGGGCTTTAGTGATCTTCTCGCCAAGCTTTGCCATGTCGGAACGTCCGAAAAGAATTGAGCCGTTGGCCCCTGGCGGCGTCGGCCCCGAATAATCACAGTCAGGAAACGCCACGGCGTAGCCGAACGAGAACGGGGCCGCACCCTTTTCAGACCGAACCTGCTGCATAATCAGTTTCTGAAAATAGTGCATGCCTTTGGAAGCCTGAGTAAATGGATCTTTTACCGTTTTTCCCTGCCCGGGCCGGTACCAGAGCATGCGCTCTTTATCATATCTGAGGTCGCCGCCTTTGACTTCGAGCGTCAAAAGACCACCGGCAGAAGGATGTATGATCAGAAAATCGGTCTCGCCTTCGCTGATATGCTTGCGGCCCTGCCATTCGCTTTCACGCAGCCAGGGGTAGCTGTGAATGACCAGGCAGTCGGCCGGCAGGCCTTCGGTCAGAGCCCGTGCGACATCTCGTTCGGAAAGATTACCAATTTCATCGATATTAACTTCTGGAACCAGTCTTGCCATTATTCTGCTCCTGACAGTGCGATCCTGATATCAGCAATTAGCTGTGCGGTTATATTTAACGAACATCAGCGTGCGTTCGACAACCTTCTCGCCGGTAAGCTTTTCCCATAGATATGAATAGACCTTGAGCTGGCCGGCATGATAATCGGTCAGCTGCTTGAGATGCCGGTCGTCACTTACTGTGTCAGTTTTGTAATCAACTATCTTCCAGCCGTTTTTGACGCGGTAGACGAGATCGATGGTACCGTTCAGGCGCAGAGGTTGTTTGCCGGTAAGCTTAAACGGTAACTTTTTGACGTCTTTTTCGAGTGCTGCTACCGGAGCTTCGCTGAAACATTCCTGCGAACTGCGGGCTTCCTGCCAGATTTCGTGGGTAATTGCATATTTTGCTTCTGCAAGCAAAATGTCGGCAGAAAGTTCGTTGTTTTCTGAAACGATCGCCGCTGCCAGTCTGGCCAGATTCTCGTCAAGCTGCGGGCCGGGTTCAAAACCATTTTGCATAGCGGCTTCGAGCATGCCGTGCAAGGCGGTGCCGTGATCGCGGCCACCATCGGAATCTTTGGCGAAGATCGACTTATCGTCACTTTCGGTCAACTCGGTAACCGAAGTGTAAAGACAGGATTCTGCTGCCGCTTTTTCGCGCCAGGCATTCATGCCGGTACAGAATTCGTTATAGATTGCCTTGTAGTCTGTCTTTTTGCTCTTTTTGCGGCTTTCGGCGCTAAGAACCGCCGTTGCTGCTTTGCCAACCGGCAGCGGAATATCGAGAACCGGCAATTCATTGGTCCAGTCTTCAAGAGCTTTGCGCAGAGGTGTTTTTGCCCTGCCGTCCTTGTTGCTCATACCGCAGATGATAAGGCAATCACGGGCGCGGGTAGCGGCAACGTAGTCTTTGCGCATTTCTTCGAGAGTGAAAGCATTGAGCTCATGGTTCAGCAGTCCTGTCCATTCAGGTGAGCGACTGATGGTGGTGTCGGCAAATTCACCGTTTTTGCGGGCAATTCGCAAATGGCCCTGCGGCGGCTCAGTGTCGCGGGTTACGCAGAGATATGGCTCTTTGGGCTTTTCGCTATGCACCAGACCGGCGATTATAACGACCGGCGCTTCGAGGCCCTTGGCGCGGAAAATCGTCATCAGGCTGACGGTGCCCGGTTCGGCCGGCCGGTTTTCGGCCGGCCAGCTGGAAATCCAGCTGCCCAGCGTCGCGATGCCCTGATGAAAGGTTGTGCCGTCGAACATCTTTTCGACATCATTGAGCAGTCGACATTTGAAATCACCCTCAGAACGTGTCTGCAGCCAGGCATGCACCCCGGTTTCCCTGACGATGCGGCGAAAAACGGTGCCGGCCGGGTAGTCGCGCAGCCAGTTATTGATGCGTCTGATCTGGATCAGAGCCTGACAGACAGGATCTTTATCGTTTTTAAAATCATTGAATACGTTGAGGCGTTCGTATTTTCTGGTGTGGCGGTAGAGGTCTTCTTCGTTGAACCCGAAAACCGGGCCGATCAGCGCGGCATAGAGCAGTGCCGAATCGGAAGGCAGCGCAACTGCGCGCAGCAGCCAGTAAACCGGCAGAAAGTCCTGACGCAGGCTGTCGGCCAGAAGCCCGCCGCCGCCGGAAAGGCTGGTCGGCACACCGCGACTTTCAATTTCGAGCGCAATCTCGGCGAGAACATTGTTGGTGCGCGCAACAACCAGAAAATCCTGGGGCGACATGACTTTTCCGCCACAGAGCGACGGGTGACCGGTGGTGGTGGCTTCTTTGATCAACTGCGCCATTTTGCGGGCGTTAACGAGATTTCCGTCATTGGTGTTGTTGAGGGTGATCTTCTTGTCCAGTGTTGCCAGCCCTTGTGCGAAACGGTCGGCCAGATAAGCCTCATGCTCGGATGGGTGGAAATCGAGGCGATAGATGTTCGCATGATTCTCCGGTTTGCGATGCGCTGACATGGCGGCAAAATTGATCTGCCCGGCGCCTTCCTGGGCCATGAACGCGTTGCCGAATGCCTGATTGACCCACTCGCAGATATCCGGCTGCGAGCGCCAGTTCTTCTGCAGACTGAGCATTCTGCCGCCGCTCTGATCGAGAATGTGGCGCACTGTCTTGTAGGTGTCGATATCGCCACGCCGGAACCTGTAAATAGCCTGCTTCGGGTCGCCGACCACGAAAAGCGCACCCGGCCGGGGCCGGCACTCACGCCAGTTGCTGCTTCCCTGCGGATCGGTCAGCAGAAAGATGATCTCGGCCTGGATCGGGTCGGTATCTTGAAATTCATCGACAAGCAGGCGAGGGAAGCGGGCCGCGACAGCCTGGCGGATTTTCGGGTTGTTTTTGAGCAGTCGCGCTGTCTGGTTGAGCAGATCGCCGAAGTCGAGATAGCCGAGGCGCCGCCGTTCTTCTGCTGCAGCTGCCGCAACCGTATGAAAATGCCTGGCGAATTTGCGGTAACAGGCCGCGCAGAATTGGCTGTCGAACTCTGCAAACCTGTTGTAAAAAGCATTTATCAGAGATATAAGCTCTTTTGCCGCATCTTTTGAGTGGAAGTCTTCCTGCCCGGGAGCCTTAGGCACGAAGCTCAACGTCGACCAGGCCTGATAGACGTCTGAACTCTGGCGGGCACGTTTGAGGCTGTCGTTTTTGCGGTCGAGTTTTTGCCAGTATTTGCGCTCTTCGTCAGACCATTCAGGATTGCTGATATCAGCAAAGGGCCGATATTGCAGGGCGTTTTGATACATGCGATCCCAGGCATCGAGCAGAGGCGGAAGGTCGGGCATAGGCACTTCCGGGCCCTCGGGGAACTCGACATCGAGATGGTCGGCGACTGCCGACAATGCGCTGAGCAGTTTGTCGTCGCGGGCACGGGTAGCGCAGGCGCTGAGCAGGTCGATCAGGTCAGGGTGATTGTTGAGATAGCTGATCCAGGTCTGAATGAGCATACCGTAGCTTTCTTCGGGCTCGATCTCGCGAAAGGTCGGGTCGATTCCGGCTTCGATTGGGTATTGTCGGATGATGGCCCCGCAGAAGCCATGAATGGTGCCGATGTAGCCTTCTTCAATCTCGATGGCTGCTTTTTGCAGCAGCGCCTGGTTGGGGTGCCCTTCGGCGATGAGGGTGGCGATCTCTTCCTGAAAGCGGCCGCGCAGTTCTTCGGCAGCCTTGCGGGTGAAGGTGATGGCAGCAATCCGGCTGGCCGGAATCTGCCCTTCAGTTACCAGTGCTACCAGTCTCTTGATCAGGTTGAATGTTTTGCCGGAACCGGGCACGGCCTCGACGAGGATGTTTTCTGTAAGATTGTCGGCGATCATGCGGCGGCTCGCTTCGTCGTCGGCGGCATCGGGCATACTGATGAATACGGGTTCAACACCTTTATTATTTGCTTTAGTCATGGTTATTTTTCCTCTCCTGCTTCTTCGAATTCGTCGGTGCTGACATCGGTGTTGCCGAATTGCCGGAACGGGCAGATTTCGAGAGCGTTGCAGAAGTTGCATTCATCGCTCACCATCGGGGTAAATTGCCCGAGTTTGAAGACATCGAAGAGCGCGAGCTGGTCTTCAGGCCTGATCACTCTGGCAAGATCTTCGAGGGCAAATTTGAGTCGGTGCCCTTCGCCTTTGGCAGTTGGAAAATACAGGCCGACCTCTACGACTTTGCCGGGAACAACGCCGCGCTTTGCCAGCTCTTCGCCGGCATGCATGTAAATGGCCATCTGCTGTTCAGCTCTTGCGATTTTTTCCGGGTCGGTGCGGTAGCTGTCGGAACGGCCGGTTTTATAATCAACGATGCGCAAGCCTTCGGGGCCCTGATCTATGCGGTCGATCTTGCCGCGCAGATACAGCTTGCTGCCGTCAGGAAAGCAGAGTTCGAGCGGTTCGCGGGCAGCATCGTTTTGCGCTTCATCGGCACTGCTGCCTCGCATGCCGAAAGCGACTTCGTAACCGACCGGCCGATATTCGGAGCCTGCCTGGCCCTTTTCCAGATCGAAAAAGTAGCTGACATCGTCATGAATTCTTTTTTCTTCCTGTTTGAATACTGCAAGATCAGGGGGCGGGTTGGTGGCACGATATTTTTCGATTACTTCGGCGGTTACCTGGTCGAGAACAGGGCGGTGTTCGTCTTTTACCGGCCAGCTGTCGATGCGGCGCAGGAAAAGCTCGTAAATTTCGTGCAGCAGCGCACCGCGTTCGAGATGGTCGAGCCAGCGGTCAGTTACGGTTTCCTGCCAGGTGATCTGATCGTAAGGCAGGCAGCGCAACACTTCTCTGAGGAAATGATAAAAGGTGCAGCCGGTCAGCGATGAAATGTAGCTTGTCGATACTGCCCGACCGTTTTTGCGAAAATCGTATTTAACCGGATCCCAGTCGGGCAGGCCGGTCATTAACGTCGCCGCGCGTGCTTTGCGTTGTTCGTGTGATTGCGCATACCTTGCCTGTGCCGGCGACATTTCTGCAAGAATGTTTTCGGCCATGGCATTGCCGGCCCGGCTTTGCTGGCGCAGCAGATCTGCGATATCGAGAATTTTCTGCGGGTCGTTGCTGTTATATGAGCAGATTGGCAGAATGTCAGGGTTGCCGCGCAGGTCGTCGATCCTGACAGTACTGTCACCGGCAAGTCGCTTGATGATTTTTACGAATTCAGGAGTGAGTGATGCGGCCCTTTTGTCGAGCTCGTATTCAGAAGCGGAAAGGCAGACAACGGCATCCTGTTTTAGTGAGGCAAGAGCCACGCTGAGTCTTGCCAGCTTTTCCAGGCGCCGATCTTCGTCGGAGACAAGAGTTGGGCCGGCGATTTTTTTGAGTTCGTTGCGCAGTTCGCTGTTAAGAACCGGATCAACCGGATTGGCGCCGGGTATAGCCGAGTGGTTGAGGCCGACGAAATAAATCTGCCGGCGGCCGCTAAGCCCATGACTGCCCGGCGCGGTGATCAGAATGCGCCCGGCTGGCGAGCGGTGATCGCTTGCTTTGAGGTTAAGCAGAAGGCGGTTGAGCCACTTCATGGCACTGCTGCGTGTCATAGCTGGTTCTTTGAGGTCTTTGAGCGAATCGCAAAGCTCGGCGACACGTGTGATCAGATTCTGGTCGTGTAAAATATGGTCGAGATCGCCGCTCGGGTAGACAACCTGTTTGAAGAGTTGTTTAAAGCCGCTGGCAAAGTTGCCCGGAGAACCGGCTTCGGGTATAAATGCGATGACTTTTTTCAGCGCCTTCTGCAGCTGAACAATCTGTTTTTCATCTATCTCGCGTTCGTGTTCTTCCTTTATTTTTCGGAGCTCTTCGAGAGGTCTGGCGTAACCGTCACGACCGCCGAGAGCGTGTGAATCGCGAATAAGAGTGGCAACTTTGAGGAATCCCGGTTTGTCTTCTTTGGCAGCTTTGCCTTTGGCAGGTGGAAACAACCTGATTTCATTGGCTTCAAGCATTGCCAGCAGTTCGCTGGCGGCAAAATTGCCGGCGGCCCAGCGGCTCAGGCTGTCAGCGGCGCGGCCGATGCGGAAATCGGTGATCGGGCGCGAAAAGGCTGCTGTCCAGGCAATTTCATGGGTGTCGAGTTGCGAGAACAGCATGGCAGGCTGTTCAGATGTGCCGGCAACCGCTATTTCGATGTCTTCCCATGGTGTTTGTGAGCTTTTTATGCGTCTGATCACTTCGAGAGTTTCGGCATCAAAATATGGCGAGAGAAATGCCGAAACCTGCTTTTTGAGAGCGGTTGGTTTGGCCTGAGGATTGCCGAGAAGATGCAGCGGCTCTTCGCGCCGGTTTTGCCAGGTGTCTGGAATCAGCAGATCTTTAGCTGAGCGAAAAGCGATTATGGTTTTCTCGCAGCTGAGCTTGTCGATAAACTGCTTTTCGAGCCCAACCATAGCCAGATCCGCCGGGATGATGAGCAGGCGATTGGATGGTTGATTCGAGGCACGCATGCAGGCAAGTTCGAATACGCCAGCCCAGTCGATGAGTGAGGCTTTTTGCAGCGCATCTGTTACTCTGGCAAGCAGATCGGCTATTGCTGCCGGTTTAGTGGCCGGGTCGAGCTTAACTTTTCTTACCTGATCGGCAGTGATACCTGCGAGGCGTAGTTCAGCGAGGCTTTGCCAGAGAACTCCGGGCAGGCCGGACATGCTCTCGTCATGGTGGTAATAACCCTTGTCAGGCAGGATGCCCTGGATTATCAGGTCGCCGCCGCCTTCAGGCAGCAGTTTGAGCTTGCGGCGCACCAGCTCGCCGGTGGCAATCTGCAGGGCCAGGCTGTTAATCGAGAGGGTTTTGAAATTGACGACTCCGCCAATTTCATGACAGATTCTGTCTAATAGAATGCTGCCGCTGGCTGTGCCCTTCTGCAGGAGTATTTTCTCGCGGGTCGGGTGCTTTTTGATAATTTCGAGCAGTTGTGCGAACATGCGAATCCCCTTTCCTCACATCAGGTTGTCTTTACGGCATTTTAATTTAACACTGGCAAAAACGAAAGATTATAATTCGTTTTTTTACGCCCAGGCTGGCGATTGCCTTTTGCGACAGATCGCAGGACTGTTGGCGATATGTTTTGGAAGCGTTATCTGATGAATGCTCCCTGTGCCGTGCCCGGCATTTTGGCTTGCCGCAATAGAACGGAATGTCGATTACGTGTTCAGCACGGGTATAATGGTCGATGATTTTGTTGAGACTGTCTTTGGGAATATGAGAACATAGCCTTTCCAGTAATTGAAGAAGGCCGTTGAAAGAGAAGTCAACGATAAGCGGCACCGGTTCGAACCTCTCGCATTGCAGAGTTTTTTCTTTGCTGTAAGCCATTTTATGCGTCATGTGATCCTCCGTTTTAGATAAGTTGAGGTCTATTAATGAGCTCACATATATAGCTCTCAGTTTTTTTTGTGTCGGATGAAACCATTGCAATCAAGTTTCAGTTTCCTGTTTTTCTGCTGATTTCATATTGTCAGTGGAACTTTCATCAGGAGGCGAATATGGCCAGGACGACGACTAATTATGTTCAAACCGTGATCAAGCATATAAAAGGGCGCCAGCATCTGAAACTGTTCCTGTTGCTCAAAGAGATAGGTGCGTTGGGAAAACGAGGACGGGAGATAGCTAGAAAACTGTCTTTGTTTTACCCCATAATATGCAGGATGTATCATGATGCAGGGAGACGAGAAGACTGCGAGGAGCTTTTAACCGCTGATACTGGGTTTCGTGGTATCGGCTGGATAATGTATGAGTTGAATAACGACTTTCTTCTCGCAACTGGTTGTGACTGCTGTAATGAAAAGTTAGATCTAATTGATCCTGATGGGGGTGATTTTGTTAGACATATAGGGCACAGATGGTTCAGAGAATGGGCTTACAAGCATATTCCAGAAAAATATAGGGTGCTATTACTGTATACAATGGAAACTTTGCGCCAGATAGAGAAAAATAAAGGCAAAAGAATCTTTACTCTCGATGATGACGATTAGCAGGTTCGGATCGGTTTGCCACCATTTTTCGCAATTCGCAGATACTGCTTTGTCTTAGGGTTATATAAGGCAACAGAAAGACCTGGTTAATGTCAGCTGTTGAAGGTATAATTCCTGCGTATGCAGAAGACATTTGCCGCCAAAACTGAAAAAACAGCTGCTTTGATCAGACTCTGGCTTAACGCGAGGTGTGACGCAAGAGATGTTGCCCGTCTGGTTGAGCTGCTGGTTCCATATTTCAGAGTCGTTCCGGCGCAGGCCTTCGATCGGGCCGACTTCGAAGAAGAGCGGCGGCAGCTGATCGGCGAATTTCTCGGAAAATACCGTGAAGAGAACACAAAATTTCTGGACTTCGGCAACTTCAACGATCTGCAGCTCGAACGGCATCTGGTCAGCAGGCTGCAGAATTTTGCGCTTTCCTGCCAGAGCACTTTTCGCAGAAAGCTTGTCGGGCTGGTCAATTCAATCGTCAGGCCGGCTTACGGGTTTAAGAAGCAGTTTGGTCGCATCGTTGGTCGCATCGCTGATATCGATAGCCGTCGCGCCAGTCCCTACAGCGACAGGCACCTGTATAGTCGATGGCAAAAAGTTCGGCCACCTGTAATTGCGCCAGGGCATTGCCTGCCTGCCCGCAAGGAAATGCTGCCTGCTGTCGATTCGATGTTCGGACTGGCGGAAGGCTGGGTGTTCAAAAAGACTTTTTATGGCGGCCTCGAATCGGTATTTGGTTTGAAAGAAGTTGATATTCTGCCTTTTCCAGAAACAGGTGACAATGAAGATGGCCTGCCGGGGCTGGCAGAGCTGGCTCCGGCAGCGGTTAATCTGGCTGGAAGTGTCGAGCTGTCGGCGATGATCAGGCATGCTAAAGCGATTTTGCAGCCGATCTTTGCAAAGTTCTGGCAAGGGCTTGCTCCGGGCTGGCGCATGATTTTGTGCGGCAGATTACTGGAAGAAAAGAAACTGCCGGAAATAGCAGAGCAGGCAGGCATCACGCAGCAGGGCTGTGGCAAGGCTTTTAGAGCCATGCTGGCAAAGCTGCGGGATCTGCTGGCAGAGTATGATGAAGTCAGCCAGCGGGCATTTATACTTTTGCTGCAGGCGGCGCTTGCCGATGAAGCCGACAGAAATGGATGGAGTAGCTGATGATGTCAGATTTAAGACCGCAAAGCCTTGTTGCTCTCGATAACAGCATCTGGCCAGATGCCGATTATCTTGCGCTTGCAGTGATTCTCGAAAACAATGGCAGCAGCATAAGGGTTCTGCCGGTACATAACGATCTGGCAAAGGCTGGCGGCGATGATGTTATAGTTGCACCCGTAGATTCAGGGCTGGATTTTACAATAGTGGCCGTTGGCCAGCAGCCTTTGTCGTTGCCGGTTACGGCTTTTGCCGGTACCAGCAGGCGTATTCGCGAAGAGTTATTTGTCTGGCTGAAATCAGAGCGGCCGGATCCATATTCACAAAGCAGCGGCAGTGGTGCCGAACAGATTTACGGTTCTTCGGCCATCCGGTGGCGCCAGGGCTTTATAAACGCTTTTGAGAAGTTCAGGCTCAATTGCTGGAAACGTGAGTTTATCAGCGCCGGCGAAGAAACTGCAACCCGGCAGGATTTGCCTTCACTGGCCGCAATGTTGCATTCATTACAGAGTCAGCGACAGGGTGGGGTGCTTGCCGACAAATCTTCAAAACTGACAGCAGGAACTATGCATGGTCATGGCAGTCTGGCCAAAGCAGCCAGCAAGTTATGCCGTGAAATGGGTTGTGAAGATAAAAAGATTTCGCAGCTTGAAAACATGAGTGAGGCAGATATTTTTGAGTTTCTGACCAACATTCTGAAAAAGTAAAACCGCTTATAGAATACTGCGAGCCGGTAATTTTTTACTGAACTCATTTTTATGGTTTCATCGGGCTGATTTTTAACTGAGGTGGCTTTCTGGATGCGAAAAATTCAGAAAGGAACCCTCAGCCATGAACCCGAAAACTGATGAAAAGACGCCCTGCCTGACCGGTTGCATCATGTGTGGAATGTGCTGTGTCGCTCTGACAATTGACGACGAGCGACTGCAAAAGCCGGCATTCACAAGGTGCCAGCATCTTATTTATCGTGGTGATAAGGCTCTGTGCAGCATACATGATGATCGCCAGCCGCAGACCTGCCGTGACTATCAGCCCCAGGCAAGATTCAAGCTGCTGTGGTTCGATGATCGCCTTAAATACTACCGGCAGAACGATTATATGCAGCACCTTATCTGGATGGCGCAGCATGGCTATCTCGCGCACCTTCCCATAATTCAGGCCTTGGCATCTCATGACTACAGCCGCGCCGGCGATGTGTACAAGTATTTCATCAGACCGTTTCTGCTAAGAATCGAGGAAACATTTGCTGCACATCCCGAGTGGTTGCAGCAATGGCCGGGGCTGGTTGCATATCTGCTGCATGCGCCTGCGGAGGTTGTGGAAGGCTGGCGGGCAAACGCAAAAAAAGAAAAAATGTTGCTCAAAAGGACTGTTGAAGAGCTGATTGCTGTTATAGAACTGACACAGCCGACAAAAGTCATCAGATGCTTCAACAGCCGTGGAAAACTGCCCTTCAGCGTTACCATCAGCAGAGAGTGAAAGGCAATACTGATATCTGCATAAATTAAGCCAGCTATAACGCACGTTAGCTGAATCTACTAAGGGCGCAGGCGGGTTTCTCATGAGCGAAAACTTCGAGCCAGGCAGATTTGACGCAAAGCCATAGCTTTTCACAAAAAGTCTTCGCCTGGGGAGAGTTGTAGCGAATGAGGGCAAGCCATCCGCATCTCTTACGGCTGAAGCCGTAAGAGCTGCCTAATTCCGCCGAGAGCCCGAATGGGCGGTATTTTTGTGATGCCGATTTTGAATATGCAGGAATCAATTAGTCTGCAGCCAATATCTGAACGATCAGTCTTTCCAGTCTTTTATCAGCAGGTTTTCGCGGCAGTTCTGGCAGAAAATCATTTTTTGCATGACATGAGGCTCTTCGTTTTTGGGAGAAGCCACTTCGAACAAAATTCTGGCAGTGAACCTGTCGCCTGAGAAGCTGACTTTC
>CAZMWO010000001.1:13354-32461 GCA_964569565.1 uncultured bacterium
ATTGATGCGAAAACCATCGCCGAGCATTTTGTCGTGAATCACTACGCCATTTTCGTTGACTGTTCTTCGTAAACCATCGTTGCCAGATGCTTTTTCGTAGGCGATGTCGAGTTCTTTTCGATTACCGCCAACGTCTTCAAGAGTTTTTATCTGAAATCCGTCATCGGTTATAACTACGTTGCTGGCTCGTTGCAGATCGTGTTCGATCTGGGCACTGGTGAGCACTGCGACCTGAATGTTCGACAAATGCGAAGTGCCTTTGACCGAAGATCTCATCCAGTCGCTCATGAGTTTATAAATGGCAGTGAGCATCAGAACTGCGATAAGCGCTGCAACGACGAGTTCTACAAGTGTGAGCCCATGTTTTTTCATTCTGGCGCCCCCACTACGCAGCCGGTTAATACGGTTTTGCGCTTGATGCCTCCGGCAGAAGCCCAATAAACTTCGGTTTTGATAACTTTGAAGGCATAATTCGACTCAGCAGGTTCATGCAACGAAACAGAAAACAAGCATTCATACTGTGGCTCGATTTTAAGCAGCTGCTGAGCCATTGCATCACCTGTCGCAACCAGTTCATCGATTTTTTTATCCTGAACCGGGCGCAAAAATGGGTCGTCAAAGGGCAGGGCGCGGGCATAGTTCAGTATCGTCGTAGCATACGAAATAGCGTTGACCTCTTCTCTGATCTGTATCGTGCCTGTGCGGGCCTGGCTGAACATCGAAAAAATAGAGACGGCGGCAAGAGCCAGCAATACAATTGCTATCAGCACTTCAGGCAGTGAAAAGGCTATTTTATCATGAGTGAATTTTGTCATTTTAAATATACTGGTGTCGGGTTGAGCTTGAATGAAAGCAGTTCGAGATGGTTCGAGCTGTCGGCGGCTTCGAGCGCGAGAGTCTGATTGTAGTGAATATCTGCGCCTGCAGAAGCGTTGGCGATGTCATACCATTTCGTCGCAACCGCGCCCCTGATGATCGGCTTCTCTTTGAGGAAAAGAACGTTGCCGTTCGCAATCAGCGTAGCATCGATGTTGCAGGCGCCCGCCGCAATATTGCCATCGAGAGTGATCAGCTGAAGGGTGTGTGCTGGCGTGTTACTGCGTTCGTCGCCGGGTTTGTTGAGATAATTTCCGGCGTCGATACTGCTGGCCAGGAGAATATCGCCCTTTTCGAGAATTATTCCGCCATTGCTCGTCACTTTTATCGGCCGGTCGATCAGCAGCTTGATCTTTGAGCTGCTTCTGATGATTACCCACCCATCAGGATCGAGCGTTGCTGTTGATTTGCGGTAGATGCCGCGCAAGGCAAGAATGTCAAGCAACGAAGCCTGCTGGGCTCCCTCTTTATTGATTTCTTTCAGAGCCTGATCGATGTCGATGCTGAAACAGGCTTTGGCTGAAAGGCCATTCAGCATGCTGCTGAGATTCGGAATCCGCGAGCCTGCTTTGTGACCGGCAATATCGACAGGAAGTTGATTCATCTCATCGATATTGCTGTTTGCCTGCATTACTCTGGAAAACCACCCGGCAAAATGTTTGTAAGGATCTGCTGTTGTCCGGTTGGTTGCTATAAAAGCAAGTGAGGCGTTGTAGCCCTGCTGAGTTGCCTGGCTGGCGTATTTTTCACGGTAAGCATCAAGGTCGCCTTCGTCGAGTCCGAGGATTTCCCGGGCGACGGTTGCAATGCTCGACAGGCCGTTACGGCCGGCGATGCTGGTGTCATATGAAATATATTCCGGCCACTGATTGGCAGGAACCCATTGAAACAACTCTGCCTGAATAAGGCCTTTGGGGCTGGTCTGATAGCCGCGGGCAGAAATCATGCCGCGAAATACCCGGCCGAGCACCAGCGTTGGCGTCTGCTGCGTATCGGTTCCATATAATCGAAAAACAGAGTTCTTCGTCATTCGTTGTTCGTCGGGCGTTCCTTTGACAATATTGTACCAGTGGGCAGGATATGCGCCGGCGCCGGCTTCATCGGCGATTCCCTTATCCCACTGAACGGTTGCGACGAGCCCGCTTATGCCATTGCAACTGTAGTTGTAGTATGCGGTTTCATAGAAGCCGACAAATTGTCCAAGTGCAGTATCCCAGGTCTCGTAAAGATGAAAAAATTCGCCAAATTCGTTGGTTCCCTGCGCTAGATTCAATATCGTTGGCGCATCACCGCCGAAAAACACCCAGCCGACTCGTGATTTGAGATAGGTGGAAAGATCCATCATGCCTTTGCCTGATAACCGCTCACCGTTGTTTAGAACTATTGGCCTGGGTGAGCCGGCGATCAGATCGCCATCGGGCTTTGTTCTGGCAATATTGAAGCGCCATTTATCTATATCAGATTCGGGATTTTCGATGAACAGATTGAACTTTGACAGCAGAGGTATCCAGGCTGAGGTAACCTTTATCTTACAGGCAAAGGTAAATTCATCGTCGATACCCCGGTATCGGGTAACAATGCGCAGTCTTATGTGACCCTCTTTTTCGCGTGCATCAGCGGCTGAGAGGTCTGCTACAAAGTCTTTGTCGTCAATGTGATAATAAAGCGTGTATTTGAAGTTACCAAGGTCTCTGAGAGGCTTTGCAATGTTTTCGGAGATTCTGGCAAATTCAGAATTTCCTCTTTCGAGTACATAAGCTGTCTCTTTTAAATAAGGCCGGGGCGAGGCGAGCGCTCTCTTCAGCCGGTTCCCGTCAGATGGGGCCTCAGAAAGAAGATCAGCCTGAATCTTGTGAAAGGCCGCTATTGCGAGGCCCTGCACGGTCAGTTCAACCAGGCTGTCTTCGCCGGTTCGGTTCGTCTGTCGGCGAATCGATGATGAAAAGCGGTTAAAGCCCATGCCTATCATGAAAACGAGCACAAATATTGCCAGGACTGTTATCAGAACTGTGCCGTATCTTTTTCGCATGATCAGTCTTTTACTATTTCGACGCGGCGATTGGCGGCCCGGCCTGCCGAAGTGTTGTTGTCGCCAACAGGCCTGCTTTCGCCGTAGCCGGCAGCTTTGATGCGGTCTGCCGATATTCCGCTGTTTACCAGCCATTCTCTGATGTTGCTGGCGCGCTGCTTCGACAGGTTGAGGTTGTGATCTGAATCCAGATAATTGTCTGTATGCCCCTCTACTCTGATTTTCATTTGTGGATTCACCTTGAGAACCAGTGCTACATCGTTGAGCATCGATCTGGCGTCAGCTGGCACCGCAGTTTCATTTGGCCCATACTCAAAGTGAAGGGCAATGCGGCCTGTTGCAGCAAATTCAGCCATACTGGGTGGAACATAGTCAGGCTCTGGCGCGGGTTGTGTGTTGAATATCGGCTTTGGCACGAAATCAAGGTTGGTATTGTTGCGATTCGGCTGTTTCAGCTCGACCGCTTCAAGAACCGGAAAAAGCACCGGCTGATTCACGTTTCCAAGGCCCGGCGGAATATCTGCAAAGACACTTTTCCCTGGCTGAATGTAGTCATTATAGGCTTTAATTCTGGCTGTGAGGTCTGCTGCATCTTTGCCGGCAAGGCGTATTACCCTGCAGTTGCGCTGTTGCAGGTCGTATAACGGCCCATGGTCTGGCGCGGTGTAAATGTTGCCAAGCAGAATGACGTTGCTTCCCTCTGCGATGTCATCTGCTGATGCAAAATACTGGCCGGAAAGTCCGGCATCATTGGCGAGCCGGTTGTTCTCGGAACTTCCGATTATGTATGTAGATTGGGCAGGCAATATCGTCGGCATAAGAGAAACCAGAAGCAACAGAAGAAGCTTAAAGCGGGCTGAGCGATGTTTCATCTCGATACCTCACTGTCATTCAAGGCTATAGAAAGAATCTTGAATTCTATCTGTTACTTGTAATCAAACCGGAACAGGTTACAATTTCATTTTCTGGATTACAAAGCTCAATTGTAGACTCGTAAGCAGCCTGCGTCAAGCGATTACAAAAGAGTACAGGCGGTGTGCCGGCATTAATGCGACAGCAGATTTGTTTAAAAAACTGAAGAAATAAATTGTAACCCGCAGGGATTTTGCGACAATGTAACTATATAGACGAGCATTGAATTTTGTAGCGAGGCCAGAAGACGGGTTTGCTTTTTCGTAAGCTTGTGAGCGAAGCGAATCGCTGGAGCACCCGGCAGCGTCTATCCTGATGCTGTCAAGTATTGCCGACCTCCTGTCAGCAAAAAAGCATCCCGGCGGATGGCCGAAGCTCCTGGATTTAACAAAAGACAATGCGCTTCTATATAAATGAAGTTACTTTTATTTGAATTGCGGAGGAACCAATGCTTAGCAAACTGAATTCTTTCTTTATAATGATTATTGCTCTTGTATTGCTGGTTGGAACAAATTTCTCCCATGCCGCGAGCCCTCTCGACCTGCTGCAGAACTACAACGTTTCAGGGAATCCGGCGCCTTCATCTTCAGCATCCTCGCCAGAGAGCCATAAAACCACAGAACAGGCAGATGATTTCATTGTTGGCTACTACATAGAACCCAGTCAAACAGCCATCAACACTATTGATTTCGCTAAACTGAAAAAGATTGGAATCACCGACATCTACGTAAGAGCCACGACAGACGGTAACTGTGGCGTTATATATACCAAATTGCCGCAGTGGAAAGCTCGCGCCGACGCTGCCGGGTTAAGAATACACGCATGGGTCTGGGATGGCTTCTATGGCAAGTATGCCAAAGCGGTGGCTGACATGGGCATCCATATCCTTATGGATATGGAAACCTACAAGATGAACAGCAAACTGAGCCAGCTTGCCAATATCCGCGAAAACAGCAGAGGGCTTATTTTCACCGTCTGCGCCAAGGCTGAAGGAATCGATGGTCCGCAGGAATATGCCAAAGTCATCAAGCACTGCGACTATATCAGCCCCATGCTCTATAAGGGCGATTACGGCCTTTCGCTGGCCAGCATGAAGGCTTATGCCGAGAAATACGGGAAAAAATACCCGATCATCATGTCTCTCGAAACCTACGAATCAGATCGTAATCCGGTTCCGAAGAGCAACGCTTCACTACTGGCAGAAATTGAAGCAGTGCGGCCCTGGTGCAAGGGTGTGATTCTGTTCCGGTACGGGCATGTTTCCAGATTTTCCGGCGGCGTGCCGGTCAGCAAAAAGGTTGCTACCAGCAAACCCGTAAAAACAACCTCTACTACGGTAAAAAAGTCAGGCTCGATCGCTGATCGCTTCACTCTGAAACGGGTAGCACAAAACGACACAAGCCAGAATAAAAGACTTGTTATGGCGTTGCAGAGGGCTTTGCAGAAAAGGGGCTATTATACCGGCATGGTTATCGACGGCTGGTTCGGACCCGAGACCGAAAGTGCGTTGAAAACTTATCAGAGTGATAACGGAATGCGGGTTACCGGTATAGCTGATCTGTCTTTCTTGTTGAAGCTGGTGGTTGCCAGAGCGATAACCCTGCGCGAGGTCGCTGAAAACGATACCAGACAGAACCGCGATCTTGTAAGAGTTTTGCAGAAGTCTCTACAGCAAAAAGGTTATTATTCAGGAATGTTGATTGACGGCTGGTTTGGGCCTGAAACTACGGACGCGGTCAAAGCCTTTCAGAGAGATAACGGCATGAAGGTCACCGGCATGGCTGATGAAGCTTTCTGCAAAAAATTGTCTTCAAGATGATGATTGTAAAGATGTATAGTTCAAGACGAATGTGCCAATAAGGGGGTAATATGAAATACTTTGCCATTACAATGCTTCTGCTCGTGTCGTCTCTGGCTTTTGCTGCCGGCAATATGACCACAGACAGCATAAAGATTGCGCTTACCGCCACAGACTGTGACCCGGATCACGCCGAATCTTTGATTCTGAGCCTGATCGGCAAACAAATCGTAATACAGGATCTGGCAGATGGCAGGCTGATCGTGATTGACAGTGAAACAGCAGATACACTGGCTGTTTATCCCTTTCCTGAGATGTTGCTTTCGTTGTGTTTTGCTGATAACAGCTCTGTTTATGCCCTGACTCGCAAAGGGGTGGCAACATTTGCCGGACTCGATGAGACAGTTGCCTGGTTGCAGCAGAAAAAGGCAGCTGAGCCTGTATTATTGCAGAAGGCCGATCTTTCGCGCGCTCGTTTCGATTACCGGTTGCTGGTTGATAAATCTGGCAAAACAGCGGTATGGAACAGATCTGAGTCTCTGCTGCAGGTGTTCAACCCTGACGGGAGCTTTGTTGACGCGTTCCCGTGCCAGAACAACCCGGTTCTGACCGGACGGGATTCTTTTATTTCTTCATATTTCGCTCATGATTCTGCTGCCAGAATAGTAGAAATCGGCTTTGACAGGCCGGTTGAAAATGGCGAACAGAAAGAAGTCGATAGCCTTCTCGTCGAACTCAAAAAATCCGGAGAATTTCATATTCTTACATCTGATGCAGCAGGAAGATCATTCAAGGGGATCATGCTGTCGTCAGCTCCCGAAAATTCGGCTCTCGACGAAAAAATACACGAGGTTGCAACCGACGAAGAAGATGCAGTGGGCAATGTAGACCAGAATTCAGTCGAAATCGATGCCGGCATAGATGATGCAATTTCAGATGAGTTCATCGACCCGGCCAATCCAGGACAGCAGCTGATGTACTATTGCTCTGTCGATGACTCTGGCAATGTTGATCGCCTTATGCACTTTCCCGACAGTTCTTTCTCCGGCAAGATCATCGAAAAAGACGGTGTTGTCTATCGCCTGGTGCCTGAATATGAATCAGCCAAAGACTCTATAAGCCTCAGTGGCCTGCAGGTCGTAAAATATCAGGTCACGAAAAAATAATTGTAACCAGCCCGGTCTGACGGGCAAGTAAGTAACAGAAGTTACTTTCTGGAAAGCGAGGAAAGAACATGAAAAGACTTATTGCTCACATATTATTCGTATCTTTCATTCTGAGCGTTTCGAGCATTTCGCATCTCATGGCAGATGCAGGTCCGGCTGAAGTTCTGCGCGGCTACGACCTCAAAAAGGCAGCGGCAGACACTTTGCAGAAGGCTTCTGCAAGCCTTGCCAGAACTGCAAAAGTTGTATCTGACAAAGATCAGGTAGAAAAGATCAAAAAGTTGCAAAGAGCTCTGCAGGCAGTCGGCCTCTACCAGAACTGCCGCATAGATGGCTGGTTCGGCCCTTATACCGAACAGGCTATCATGGATTATCAGCGAAACAACAACATTTCAATCACTGGTGTGGCTGATGAAAAACTGTTTAAGGCCATAACTGCAACTGCTGAAAAAAAAGCCGCTGCGCAGAAGGCTGCCGAAAAAGCTCTTGCCAGTTCAAGTTTCGGGCAGTTCATGAAACCAACCCGCAACTGCCCGTCAGACAATGCGCGCATCGTTTCTCTTGCCAAAAGCCTTAAGGGCGGCAGCACTTATGAAACAATGAAGAAAATTTTCTATTATGTACGTGATAATGTCTCTTACCGGATGTATTACAATACGTCGAAAGGCGCTCTGGGAACACTGTCGAGCAAATCAGCCAACTGCTGTGACCAGGCGCATCTGCTGATCGCTTTGTTGCGCGCTGCCGGTATTCCGGCCAAATATGGACATGGCACCTGCCGATTCAGCAGCGGCAATACCTATGGCCACGTTTTCGCATACGCTTATGTGGGCGGTAAATGGCTGCTGGTCGATCCGGTAAGCTCGGGCAACCAGATCAATAATCCTACGTGGCGGGCAGTATCGACTGCTAAAACCTACTCTTCACTGCCGTTCTGATGTGTCACAGCAATTCGCGGCCAAAATTCAGGATCCGCAGATCAAACTGGTTGCAATCGTCATCCTGCGCGCAGTCGCAGGATCCAGGTCTTTCTTCTCACCGGGACTTGCTAAAAGTGCTGCAAACTTGTTCGGTGAATCCTGTGAGAGTGGTATAATGAGGCAATAATAATCTACAAAAACCAGCAGAAGGCTTTGCGATGACCGTAAAAACAAGAATATCGGCAGTGGCTCTGATAGCTGCATTTCTGCTTGTGTTCGGTGGATTTCTGACGGCGCAGGTGGTGGTATCTGGTCGTATGGCGCCAGGAATGCCGGAAAGACTGAATACCGGCGACAGTTTTTCAGTATCGGCTGACGAGAGTCTGATACTCAGGTTTGGGCCAGGGGCAACGATGAATCTGATCGCGCCCTCTACCGGCAAAGTCGCCTCTGAAGGCGTGAGTCTGTCTCATGGCGCCTGTTTTGTCAGATGCAAAAAGTCTGTCAGGCAACTTCTGATAAAAACTTCGCTGGCCATATTTGCTGGCGGCGATTGTCAGTATTTTCTGCAGATCAACCCGGGAAGCGCAAAAGCCTCTGTTATCGGTGGCGAACTAAAGGTGTTGACACGTGATCGCAAAACCATGGCGGTCAAGGCAGGCGAAACACTTGTAGTATCGGCATCTCAAAGTGAAGTGCGCAGGAGCGCAAAGGAAGATACCGCATTCTGGAAGAATGACCCGGCAAAAGCTTTTGACAAAGTCGAACTGCCGGCAAAACTGCCAAAACGCTTCGGCGAAATCTATATTTACAGCATGGCAATCCTGCAAAAGGGCGGCGGTAAAGTTGTTTTTGCCGATCCGGCGCGGGTATCTCAATCAGCTGCAGATAAAGATCTTATGGTTCAGGCCGGCTCGAAAATTATCACCGGAGCCTCCGAAACAGCTGCTCTCAGGCTGGGCGAGAAGACTCTGGTCAGAATTGCGCCCGACTCGGAAATACTTCTGAAATCGTCGCAGTTTGAGGTTCTTAAAGGAACCTGCCTGGTGCGTCACGGCAATGTCCTGTTTCCGGTTAAAATCGGCGGTCCGGTGCCAATGTTGGTAAAGCAGGGCAGTTCGGTAGAACTGGTCAATGTCGATAACGCAATCGTCGCAACAGTTTACAATGGCAGTCTGCAGTTGCCATCAACCGGCGAAAGTTTAAGCGCCGGCTTCAGTTTTAGAATTTCAGACAGAGGCTCTGAAAAGCTTGATTTTAGCGCGTTACAAGCATCTCCTCTGTTTGCTGATTTTTCGGGCAGGCGTTCCTGGGCTCCTGAAGATCATATATTCAGCGACAGCTTTGATGAAGCAGACCCATTCAATCTTACTGATATACCGCCTGAAAAGCCGGTTATAGAAAATCGACCTTCGCCCGGCAGCCTTCTGCAGCAGTATGACATACGCCCGGAAGGTGGTCAGTGATCATGAAAGCAGCTGCAGAAAAATACATGCATGGCAAAGAGGTGGCGGCCGGCCTGCTGTGCCTGATGCTTGTTCTAAGTGTTGTTTTAAGCCCGAATGCGTGTTTTGCTGATGCGACAGCAGTTTATCTTAACGCCAGAGAAGCCCTTGCCCGCAAAGACTTCGCTGTCGGTGTCAAGAATTACTACCGCCTCGTTTCTTTTTCAGAAATCGTGCTGAGCAACAGCATAAAGGCTGCTGACCTGTCGGCCGCCCGCGAGTTTTTTGAAAATGCCGCCGGCAACGGCGAAAAGGCAGACAAAGCCAGGCTTTTTCTGGCGCTGATCGATCGAATTACCGGAGAAATCGGCAGGGCACATGAGTCGATAGATTCTCTCAGGCAGCGGCATCCAAGTTCCCTGCTGCTTGCTTACGTTAAAGGTGAACTGCATCTGTCGCAGAACGAGGTGGCCGAAGCCGATTCTTACTTTAACTGGATTTTCAGCGCTGGTGGCCAAAGCTCATTTGCTGTTCTTACCCGTTCATTGTTAAAATTTTACGTCAGTGCAGTTGGAATAGACCAGGAAGAACGCCGCAGATTTCTGCTGGCAGCAGCAAACCGCAACTGGGATCTGCTCGAAATCGACCAGGCCATACGTTTTTTCGAGATTGTCGCACGCGATTTTCCGAATGAGAAGGAAGCCTTCCGATCGCTTCTGCAAATCTATCTCGATATGGAAAACATGGTAAAAGCAGTCGAGGTCTATCAACGCTGGAAGGCTACCAATACCGCAATGCTTCTGGCTCCGCTGGCTCAGGCGCATTTTCATCTGGCGATCGAGGAATATTCTGAGGCAGCAGCTATTCTGAAGGAGCTTCTCACGTCTGATTCCGAAAACGTGGCGCTCAAACTGGCACTGGCGGACTGCCTGTTCAATCTTGCAGACTATGAAAAAGCTCTGCCGCTTTATCAGAAGTTGTTAGCAATCGATCAGGAGAATGTCGGCGTTGTGAGCCGGCTCAAATCATGCTTTGAAGCTCTCGGAAGAACCGAAGAAACAATAGCGCTTTTCGAGTCGCTTGCTGCGGATGGATCGACGAACCCATGGTTTCAGCTCGAACTTGCTGAGCTATATCTGAAGGCCGGCGACTATGACCAGTCGGAAATATACTATGATCTGCTGAGCAGCTCAGAAAACCCTTATTCAGATTATGCGGCCGAGATGTCGGCCCAGATCGCGCAGTATCGCCAGGAAAGAGCTCTCGAAGAATATGAAGCGGCCGAACGCCTTGCTGCCGCTCAGCGCGAAGAAGCTGTCAGCCAGACAGCATCAGTCAACTCGACTGCATCGACCGAAAGTATGGCTACACCTTCGACTGAGCGGGTCAGAGAAGTTCAGGTCGACGAGCTCAAAAAACTCATGGCGATCTATGAGTAATACCAGGGTGATTACACTGATGTAATCGTCATCCTGCGCGCAGTCGCAGGATCCATGTCTGGTATTTTGCTGAGAATTGCTGGCCGAATACCATTAAAATTATTATAATTGTACCATTATGAACAGAATTAAAACGATAATGCTGGTCTGGTTGATGTTGCTGACGCTGGCGGCGCCGGCTGAGGCGTCGGTATTTTCTGATGCACTGGCGAAGGCGCGCTCGGTTATGCAGAGCGCTTTTCAACTGAGTTTTCTGCATAAGCTGCCGGTTGTTTTTTACAAAGAGAGCTTCGATCGTATGTTCGAGCACACCAACCGCAGCATTGACGAGATGAATCTCAAATACGGTGATCGCACGATAACCCGCGACCAGTTTCAGGATGACAAGGCCGCGCATATCAAAAAGTCAGCCGAGCTCGCACTACATATCAAGAGTCTGATCGGCTCTGCCCATCTGGCCTACGGCATTACCATGGTGGTTGGCCTGATCAAGGAAGCCATCGACGGTTCGTTTTTAAATCCCGGCGGTTCTCGCAGTAAAGAGGATGTGATCGCCGATCATATTGGCGCCCGCGCCGTATTTGGCGAAGAAAAGTTCAACGAGTCACTCAACAAACACCTCGGCAAACTGATCAAACCCGAGCCGGCTGCTCCGGTGAACGGTCAGTCTGGTGAATCCGCAGCTTTTGCCGGCGACCAGAGCACGTTGTCGCAGTCGGTCGAACAGCAGACCAACCCCTTTTCACAGCAAGGTTCGCAGATCGGTGGTTCTTCGTCAGCCACAGCCCGGCAACAGTTGATAAAACGCTACTACGAAGCCGTCGAAAAGGGTGACACTGCCGCCGCCCTTTCAATAAGCGCCGAACTCAAAGCCCTGCCCTGATCCCTTTACTTTTGATTCAAGAGTTTAATGATTTCAGGCAGGTTTTTCTTTTTTGCCAGATCCAGAGGGGACTCCCCAAATTTGTTGCGGTGATTCCTTTCTGGCAGGTAGCGCAATAGCAGTTCGACCAATTCGATATTTCCCGAATCCACGGCGCGGTGCAGAGGGGTCCAGTCGCCGGTTTTCTGGATATGCGACGCATTTGCTCCATGCTCAAGAAGAAGTTTGACTATTTCGACGTGGCCGGTAATTAAGGCAATCATCAATGGTGTTTGGCCAGTCTCATCGGCCAGTTCTGTTTTTGCACCCTTCGCCAGAAGGTCGCTGGCGATTTCTGTATTTCCGTTCTGGGAAGCCCAGAACAGGGCAGTCAATCCATGGCTGTTCTGATGATTGGGGTTGGCTCCCTTTTCGAGAAGGAACCGGCAGCCGCCGGTAATGCCCCATTGAGCCGCCATATTCAACGCGGTTTCCTGTTTTTCTGCGGTGGTACTTTCGAGATTGGCGCCACCAGCCACGAGTTGTGCGGCAATGCCAGCCCAGCCGTTTTTGACAGCATACATTAGAGGAGTCCAGAAATCGGAAGGGTGGGTAAAATTTGGGTCAGCCCCGGCCTTCAGCAGTATTTCCGCCTCTTCCCGCCAGCCGTTGGCCATGGCCAGGATGAGGTTATTGCGGTCATTATGGGCTATTTCATCAACCTGGGCTCCGTGTTCCAACAGGAATTTAAACAGCGGGATTTTATTCTGCCCTGCGATTCGCATTATTGCCGTTTCTCCGCCGATATTGCGGGCATTTATCGTAGCCCCTTTTGTCAGCAGTTCGCTTACCACGGCTATATCTCCGGAATAGTTTATGCAGGCCTGCATGAGCGGTGTCCAGCCAAAGTGGTTGGGCTGATCGATTGCAGCTCCTGAATCAAGCAGCAGGCGTACAATAGCTGTTTCACCCTGGATGCATGCTATGGCCAGAGGGGTAAAGCCTTCCTCATCGAATGCGTTAAGGTCAAGACCTTCGCTGATCAGTTCCCTGACTCTTTCCAGATTCCCGCTTTCGATAGTTGTAAACATGGCCGCATGTTTTTGGCCGAAAGCCGGGTGAGCCCTGGTGGAGATCGGTTGCTGGTCGAATTTCCCGGGAATCGGTTCCAGCCGGATCGATTTTCCGCTTTCCTTCAGAGTTTTGAGCAGAGCTGTTATTCGAGTGGCGACCTCTGATGATGGTGTTTCGGACAACATTCCCGAATTGGCTTTGAGCTGGCTGTAGAAATGGAACCATTGAATTGCGCGCATCGGTTGTCCCAGTTCCTGATAACTTTCGGCGATGCCCTGGATGGCCTCGAGTTTGTGAGTGCCGGCAACCTGGTTTTCAAGCATGGAATTACGAAAGCTGATCACAGCTCCTTTGAATTCGCGGGCTTTCAGCTGCTCTTTCCCCCTTTCGAACCAGTCCGTGTCTTTTGATTCTCCGAAACAGGAACCCAAACCAAATATTGCAATAAAGACAAAAAGTAATCCATGACTCATATCCTAAGGTATCCTCACTAACGGAATAATCGGACAGATCGTTTCTTTAATGGTTTCATGATATCATTCGACTGTTTTTAATGACAATGGAGATTTCCCCTATTGTAATTCCGGCAGAGATGTTTAATGCTGAAGACAAATATGGAAGTCCTTTAAAATATGGTGTTTAGAGGAAAATATATTAGAGATGACTAATTTATTCTGGCAGCCAGAAGCATTTTTTTCGAACGAATAAAAGGAGAAATTCAAATGATAAATTCATCAATAAAACCAGGAAAGCTTTTTGCTTTTTTGTTTTTGTTTACAATTTTTGCGATGGGACAGGTTTCTGCTGCCGAAAAGAATCGATTTGCCATCGAACATGAAAAGGCAAGCAAAGAAGCTGGGGTCATCAAAGCTTCTGGAATTCAGCATCGTATGGAATTCAGCAACACTGTCGCAGATGGTAAGGCTACCGATAAATTGATCAAACGAAGGTATGAGCGTTTCAACAAAGAGGGGATGCCGGATCAGGAAGTAAATTTTGATGAAAATGGCAAGCTTATGTCTAAGTGGACCTATGAATATTCCGGTTTATATGTGATAAAAAAGAGTTTTTTCTGGGGTGATAAACTCAATGATGAATATCACTACAAATATGATGAAAAACATAGAGTTATTGAAGAGCGTAAAGAAGACAAGGAAGAGCAAAGCTCATCAGTTACCAGATATGCTTATGATAAAAATGACCTGATAATTGAAGAAATAAAGGAACCGGCAGACAGAAACAAGTTTTACGTAAGAGACGAGCAGGGCCGTGAGTTGCAATGCTATTATCTGGATGAAGGGCAGAAAAGAATAATTGCCGACCATAAATACAATGAACAGGGGCAATTGATTGAAATTGCTTATCCGGCCGGGGGACCAAACAACAAATGGCTTTATAAATATGATGAACATGGCAATGAAATTGAATTTCGCGACCAGGACATTGATGAAACGACAATCAGACAGTCTAAGTATGACGATAAAAACCGACTGGTTGAAACTATCAGATGGACAGAAGGTGAAGACAACAAAAAACGTGTAGCCAACAGCTACGATGCCAATGATAACTTAATCGAGGTCAATGCTTTCAACGGAGACGAACTGCAGACTAAGAGAAGCAGTACTTATAATGCGCAAAACAAATTGATTAAAGAAGCCCGCCTCGATCTGAAGTCTAAATCAGAAGAAATTACTACCTGGAAAAGAAATCCGCATGGGCTTGTAGAAGAAGAAAGGGTCGTAGATGCAAAAGGCCGTTTGCAAAGCTTGAAGATATGGCGAACCAAGGATTGGGAAGACAAATAGCATTTGCCCCGTTCTCGTCGAAAATAAAAAAGCACCAATCCCCACGTTTACGGGAATTGGCGCTTTTTACAGCAGTCTTTAACGGCAGTCCGAGTTTATTTGGTGCCGAGGGTTGCTACCATTACGGCTTTGATGGTGTGCAGGCGGTTTTCGGCCTGGTCGAAGACTTTCGAGAACTTGCTTTCGAAGACTTCGTCGGTGACTTCCATGGCGCCCACTTCTTTTGAAACAGTGGTTTCATTGTTGTGGAAAGCCGGCAGACAGTGCAGGAAGAGTACTTTTTCCTTGCCGGTCTGCTTGACCATTTTCATGTTGACCTGATACGGAGTAAGCAGTTTGATGCGGGCGGCCATCTGTGCTTCTTCTCCCATGCTGGCCCATACGTCGGTATAGAGAACGTCAGCGCCTTTAACGCCCTTGGCAACGTCGTCAGTGATGGTGAGTTTGCCGCCGGTTTCTTTGGCGATGGCTTCGACTTCTTTGACCAGGCCTTTTTCGGGGTGCAACGAAGCTGGCGCTACGATGCGACAGTCCATACCCATCTTGGCGCAGCCGATCATCAGCGAGTTGGCCATGTTGTTGCGACCGTCGCCAACGTATGCAAAGCTTATGCCTTTGAGGGTGCCGAAATATTCTTCGATAGTAAGCAGGTCGGCAAGAATCTGGGTCGGGTGATACTGGTCGGTAAGGCCGTTCCATACAGGTACGCCGGCGTATTTTGCCAGTTCTTCGACTGTTTCGTGTTTAAAACCGCGAAACTGAATGCCGTCGAACATGCGGCCGAGAACGCGGGCGGTGTCTTTAACTGTTTCTTTTTTGCCGAGCTGAATGTCGTCTTTGCCGAGATATTCAGGGTGGGCGCCTTCGTCAACGGCGGCCACAACAAAAGCACATCTGGTGCGGGTAGATGGTTTTTCAAAAATCAGCGCGATGCTCTTGCCTTCAAGGTTTCTTGGCTTGATGCCGGCATATTTGAGTTTTTTGAGATCAGCCGACAGGTTCAGCAGATAGCGGATTTCTTCAGGGGTAAAATCCTTGAGAGTCAGAAAATTGCGACCAATAAGATTCATTGCCATATCAACATCGTCCTTTCCGGGAATATGTACGTCTACCGCCAATATTGATAGCATTGAACCTGCATTATTGCAAGCTTTATCAAGTGCCGGCAAAGGCGCCGTGGCAGAGGACTGAAAAGCCGCAGTCTTCGCATGCGGTGCCTGATTCAGGGCGCCAGACGGATTCGCTGCGGATAGCCGCTACCGTGGCTTCGATATCGGCTTCGAAAGCTGGCAGGTCTGGCTCTATCTCGACGACTTTAACTTCATCATAAGTCAGATAAGCGATGAAGGAACGGGAAAAGCTGAGGCAGCCGAGCTCGCCGAGAACGCCGCGGCTGGCGGCGATGCGATACAGCGCGAGCTGGTCACTATAGCCGGCATGCGCCTCGGCTGAATACTTGCGGGTTTTGAAGTCGATGATGCTGACTTCACTGTCGCGGCGATCGACACGGTCGGCAAAGCCGCGCACGAAGAACGGTCGGCCGTTGCCTTCGAATTTTACGTTAACCTCGGCTTCGATCTGCCAGGGTTCGCTTTTACCCAGTGGCGAAGCTGTGTAATTCAGCACGATACCGCGCGCGATAATGGCGGCCTCGCGCCCGGCATTACCATAACATGGAATTAACGTGTCGAGTATGCCAAGAACTCTGTTTCGGGCTGTGTCGGGGTTGTCAGAGAGATGCCCGCCCTGGGCGTGATAAAGTCTGATGCATTCATGCACCAGCGTGCCCAGCGTGCCGTAAAAACTTGGCTGGCGCTCGTGAAAAGAGGTTACGTGCCGGCTGGTGAAGAGGTAGCGGCGCGGGCAGGTTTTGAACAGTCTGATATCCTGCAGCGAAAAGATTTCCTGGCCGCTGCTTTCTTGTGTCTGAACGACCGGAATCTGGCTGAGAAAGGCGCTGATATGTCTTATGTTGCTTTCAAGTTCGCCGGGATCAGGCGTTGGCGGCGCTGCGACGGTAACGGCTTCGACTTCGTTTCTACCGTAGCTGAGCCAGCGATCGAGCAGATGCCGCCATTCCGGCAGGGCAGAGCAAAGCCCGAGTTCAGAGTTCTCTTCGATAAGTTGCCGAACTTCGTAAAGCGGCTCGGCCGGTGCGTTTTCCTTTTCGGGTGGGCGACTGAGTTCTTCGCGCCCGGTCACGATAAGTATGTCTTCGGCTCGCGTAAAAGCTACGTAAAGCTTGCGGCGGTCTTCGTCTTCAGATGCGTGGCGATCTTCATCAAGATGCTTCTCGAGGATCGGCGGTGCGCCTTTGCGCCCGGTCTGTGACGGGTCGTTGACCATCAGGCCGTATTCGCGGTCGAAGTAGATGCGGGCGGTAGCCCGGTAATGGCGGCGTTTCAGGAACGGGCAGATGACCACCGGAAATTCGAGACCCTTTGACTTGTGAATAGTCATGATCTTGAGTGCATCGCCTTCTTCGAGACCGAGTCCCGCTTCGTCTTCGTCAATATCAGAAGTCAGAATGCGTTCGATATAGCTCAAAAAGTCGCGCAGTGACGTAAAAATGCCGTTCTGCTCAAAATTTCTGACGATACCGAGAAACTTGGCAAGGTTGTTTTCCATGCGGCGGCGCCGCAACTCTGAGGTCTGCGCAGCTGCATACTCATAAAAGCCTGCCTGTTCGAGAATGAAGTGGCAGAGGTCGAGCAGGCCCGGGCGGGTCGCGCGCTCCTTGAGCAGCACGAAAAGTTCGCGCAGTTGTCTGGCGCGCAACGGCAGAAGTTCAGGCGCCTGTGCGAGCAGATGTGGCAGCAGGGCGGTTTTCTCGCTGCGCCCGGCCATGGCGAATTCAGCCAGCTGATCGTCGTTTAGCCCATAAAGTGGCCCGCTCAGAATCTTGATCACGGCGTGATCGTCTTCAGGCTGTACCAGCAGCTTGAGAAAAGCGAGAATTTCTTCGATTTCGCTGCGCGCATAAAAACTGAAGCCGCCCGACATGATATAGGGAATCTGCCGCGTTGCCAGCGCGTCTTCGAACTGGCGTGGCAGGTTGCCTATGCTGCTGACGATTATGGCAATGTCGCCATAACGCAGTGCCCGGTCTGTGCCGGCCTTTCGATCGGTTATACGCATGCCGGAAGCAGCCATGCTTCTGATCATTTCGGCCAGTTCGGCACAGACCTCGCTGTCGCTGGCAGCTTCAGAGTGTAACAGACAGTTGACCGGGTGTTCGCGGGGTGAACCGCCACGTTGTGCAGTTTGCGGCGCCGACATTCTGCCGGTATTGCCGCCGAGTTCGAGAAATTTGTCGGCCAGCGTCAAAATTTCGCGATAAGACCTGAAATTGTCGGTAAGAATGATATCCTGGTTGCTGTCGAAGTTGCGGAAAGTCTCGATGTTGGCGCCCTGAAAACGGTAGATGCTCTGCTTTTCGTCGCCAACGACGGTGATGTGGCTGTCGCGGTCACGACAGAAGAGGTTGACGATTCCGAGCTGATCGGGGTTGTTGTCCTGGAACTCATCGATGAGAAAAACCCGACGATCAGGCAATGATCCGGCTTTGCGCATGTCGCTGATCAGATCGCGGCTACGAATGAGTATTTCGTCAAAATCGAGCAGACCCCTGCGTTTAAGCTCTTCAAGATAGCAGTTATAGAAATGAAACAGCCATTCAAGGCAGTTCTTTTCGAGCGTAGTCGCCTCGACGCTGCGGGCAGCGAAGAGATTTTTTGCCAGCTGATAAAATTCGCCGGGCTTGAGCAGATAGCGTCTGATTTTGCCGAGAGCAGCAGGAAACTCGTTGATCAGTTTCATCGCCACATTGGCACCTAAACCTTGCGGACTGTCGATAATGCGCTCACCGAACATTTCGGCAAATTTATCGACGAGCTCGCGCATGATCAGCTGCCGGTTGTTTTCGGCAATGACCGCGTCAGAGCGGTCAAGACCGGCTCCAAATGGATCCTGTCGCAAAACCCGACTGAGAAAGGCATGAAAGGTCGAGACTTCCATATCGCGCAGCAGCGCCGGGTCGAGTTTGCGGCGTTCGACGAGGCGGGCTTTCATTTCGGCAGCCGCCTTCTGCGTGTAGGTTATGGCAACGAGTTCATCGGCTCTGATGCCGCTGTCGAGCAGACCGGCGATGCGGCGGGTAAGCACTTCGGTCTTGCCTGAGCCGGCGCCGGCGGCGATCCGCAGACGACCTTCGCCCGGCCAGGTGACAGCTTTGCTTTGTTCTTCGGTGAGGCCCTGAATGAGCGGGTTTTCAGAGTTGTTCACGCATGGCCTCCTGCTGTCTGATCTGATCGAGGCGTTCCTGGCAGAAAGCAAAGAATTCGCATTTCGGCTTGCGGTTAAGGTCAAGATGTAGGCATGATCTGGCTTCGGGCTGCGGCGAAGGCCGGCAGTCAAAAACCCGCTGCTGTCTTATCTCGTCGAGAACACCCTTGATCTGTAGCGAGAAGCGTTCAAGCTCAGCGTCGCCAACAGCATGACCGTAAGACGGGCCGCAGCCATAGTTGAGGGCAGCCGAGCGCAAAAAACCTGCCTGCATACCTTTTGAGTTGATTTTGTAGGCATCTTCGCCAATATAGAGCAGCGCAGCCGAGGCGTTGCGCCAGCCCATTTCGCGGCAGGCCAGCAGATAAAGCGGCATTTGAATTTCCTGCGGCAGCCCATCGGCAACGAAAGAGCGGGCAAAAATCTTTTCAGAGTTCATGGTCTGGCTGCTGGTTTTGTAATCGACGATCTGAACCGAATTGTCGTCAAGCTTTACC
>CAZMWO010000002.1:0-20618 GCA_964569565.1 uncultured bacterium
GACTGCTGCGAAGGCAGATCAGAAGCGTCGATGCCGGCAACGGCATGCGCGCAGTGGTTTCCGGTCTCAAAGCCGGCCAGGTAATTCAGGGAAGTCCCAGAGGCTGAGACAGCCTCTGTCTATATCAACACTTATCCAGGAGGAAACGTAATGAGCAAACAGTTAAAAGGCACAAAGACCGCCGAAAACCTTATGAAAGCTTTCGCCGGTGAATGCCAGGCCCGCACCCGCTACACCTATTATGCATCGGTAGCCAAAAAAGAAGGTTTTCTGCAGATAGCCGACATCTTTATTGAAACGGCAGAGAACGAAAAGGAACACGCCAAGGTGTTCATGAAGCAGCTTCTCAAATACGGCATGGACGGCGAAGTTGTCGTCATCAACAACGCCGGTTATCCGGTTGCCTATGCCGACACTCTCAAGAACCTGCAGTATGCTGCTGACGGCGAAAAAGAAGAGTGGTCGGATCTTTACATGGGTTTTGCCAAAACCGCTGAAACAGAAGGATTTGCCGACATCGCCGCCGTTTTCAAGAACGTCGCCAAGGTCGAAGAAAGGCACGAAGCCCGCTATCGCAAGCTGCACAAGAACGTTCAGGAACACAGCGTTTTCAAGAAAAACGGCAAGGTTTACTGGAAGTGCAACAACTGCGGACATATTGTCGAATGCCTCGAAGCTCCGCCGAAATGCCCGGTCTGCGATCACGGCCGCGAACATTTCCAGGTCTGGGTCGAAAATTACTGATCTCTGCTGATACAGCGTCAAAAGAGACCGCCGGGCGACCGGCGGTCTCTTTTTGCTGAATGAACGTCTGCGCGAAGCCGCCAGGAGACTGCCCTTTCTGTCATTCTGCGCGAAGCCGCGAGGAGACTGCCCTTTCTGTCATTCTGCGCGAAGCCGCAGGCGTAGTCGCAGAATCCATGTTTTTATTACTATTCTGGATCCTGCGACTACGCGCAGGATGACGGAGTGAGAGCGATTACGAGAACGAGGACGAGGACGATTACGAGAACGGGAACGCCGACGATTACGATTACGATTACGATTACGAAGAGAGATGAAGGATATGATAAGATAGACAGATGAGCGAGAGGCGGGAAAGAAATATTTTCAGCAGATATCGGGCGCTGACCTGGATCGGCGGCCTGATATGTTTTGTGCTGGTGCCGGTGCTGCTCTTAAATGCGCTGGTCGAAAACATGCTGCGACTGCGCAGCGAAAAAGAGCAGCAGCAGATATTCGCCGGAATGGACAGCCGCCTCGATTTTCTCAGCAGGAATATCGACATTGCGTTTTATCTGCACAAACTGCTGAAGGAACACGTCGACCGGGCCGAAGCGCACAGGCAACCGCTGGAAAGCCTTGAACTCAGTATAAAAGCAATGAAAGCGCGTTACCCCGGGCTTCTAAAATTCATTGTCTGGGATTCCCAGGGACAGACTGTCGACAGGCTGACCGACGAAAAGAGTTATCGTTACATAGTCAATAATCTCTACAGTTTTTTCGGCGAGATTGCCGGGCACTGCCGCAGCGAATATCCCGGGTTTCCGGAATTGCTGCCGGTCGTAGACAAGCGTATAAACTTGTTCAGAGCCTATCTTGGCCGTTTTCTCGTACCATCACATCTGCGCTACCCTTTTCAGACAGGCGAACACGGCCGGATGATCCTTTCCGATGCCCCACAGCGGTTTCCCCTTTTCTGGTTTGACGCGCGCAGCGATTTCACAGTTTTCTGCGCGGCCAACCCGCACGAGAAACATCGTCATATAGGCGTGCAGAATGCCCTGGACCAGTTGAATACCGGCAGCGACGATATCAGAACCGGCTTCATCGACCTGCGCAACCTGCCGCCGCAGACGCCCGACAACCAGCTGATAATGCTCGAACTGGGCAGATTTGAAAACGCCTCACTGCCACACCGTCAGCTCAAAGACCACCTGGTCGCCTTCAAGCTGCTCGACCCTTATCTGCGCGGCTACTGCCAGATCAGCCGGAGCAAGATGCAACACGGTTATCCCGCGCAGATCAAAGCAAAACTTTTTGCCAGACTCGCCGTGGCAACGACGATATTACTCTTTGTCTTCTACTGTTACAGCCTGCGCCTGAACCGGATAACCTTTTCAATACGAACGAGAATCGCCCTGCTGTTTCTTTATGCCAATGGTCTGCCATTGCTGATTCTTGGCACAATCGGGCATGAGTATCTTCAGCAGCTCGAAGGTTCGCTGCTGCATTCAGCGCATCGCGACCACGAGCGCCTGCTGGAAGAGGTGGATGCAGGATATCGCAGATTTCAGAACGTTCTGGCTGAACGCACGCGCACGCTTATGGCTTCTTATTCAGCTGAGGTTACCAACCGGGTACCTGACAGCAATGATGTGCCATACTTCAGGTCATTAATTGAAAAACTTAGCGCAGAAGAAGCCTACGTATACGGCGAGGATGGCGAAGTTCTGCTCGGTTTCAGAAGAACCCGCAAGGCACAGTCACAAAGCGTGATGAAGATATTTTCAGCCTATGCACTTAAGTATATGAACCGCACAACTGAAATCGAAAGCAGGCCGGCCCGCGGAATAGGCGCTACCAGGTATCTTGAGCTATCGACAGAATCTCTCTCACGCGATGGCATGACAGTTTTCAGATCGATGATGCATGTGGCTGACCGCATCGAAAAACTCTCATTCGGAACCGAAAACCGCATGTGTTTTTTCAGATTTTTCGGTGACAGAAGCCGTGGCTCATTTCACTCGATGCTGATGCTGTCGTGGCTGCACAACCGGGTTCAGGAAGACTACGCCAGGCACCAGGCCAAAGAAATCGGGTCGGCAGGGCAGCAGAAGATTCAGCTGGTCTGCATGTCACAGCACAGTGGCAATCTGGTGGGCAGTCATCTGATCGGAGAAGTCCACCTGAGGCCTGTTCTACAGAGAGGCTTCAACCTGCAGTCTGCACATGACAATAACCTGTATTATAAGGGAAAGCGCTATGTAGTCACTGCTCTGGCCGGCCGCCAGCTGGACAACATGTCGCTGGCAATAGTGGCCAGGGGTGACGAGATCGAACTGGCGGTAAGAAATGCCCGGATACAACTTTTGTGGTTCGGTTTGATCAGTCTCGCGATCGTATCAGGAGTCGTTCTGGCCTTGAGCCGGCAGTTTATCACACCGGTACGACAACTTGCCGAAGCGGTAAAGCAGATCGGGGCGCGCAATTTCGGGTTTCGCAACCAGATCGACAGCGCCGATGAATTCGGCGATCTCGGCCGTGTCTTCAACTCAACCATGGCCGGCATGCATGAGCTCGAGATCGGCAAGATCGTTCAGGCAACCCTGCTGCCCGAGGCTCATTATCAAAGCCAGCGCGTCGAAATTTTCGCGCGCAGTGTTTCGATGACAAAAATGGGCGGCGATTACTTTGATTACTGCCGGCCGGCGCCCGGGAAGACAGGTGTTTTCATGGGTGATGTCGCCGGGCATGGAATTCCGGCGGCCCTGATCATGGCCATGGCCAAGGCAATCGTGACGATCGACCACGAGAGCCTCGGCGATCCTTCCCGCCTGCTGACTTCACTGCATGATGTGTTGTTCAAACTCAAAAGCGACGGCTTCAAGCGCATGATGACCTGCCAGTATCTGGTAATCGACGATCAGACCGGAGCCTGCCGCTTTGCCAACGCCGGCCATTGTTACCCGATAATAGTATCTGAATCTGGCAGAAAATCGACTTTTGCCGAGATCGTAGGGTCGCCTGTCGGCATTTCACGACGCGCCCGCTACAGCAACAGCGACCTCGCCATCGAGCCCGGCGACACTGTTATTCTTTACAGTGACGGCATGCTGGAAGCAAGAAACAGCCGGGAGATCGAATACGGGCCGGAACGTCTGCTCGAACTGGCACGGCAGTCATGGCATAAAGATATTCAGCAGTATTACAACAATCTGTATCAGGCAAACCTTGCCTGGTCGGACAAAGTAGAGGACGATATAACTATTGTGCTGATAAGGTTTGCAGCGGAGGCGCCCGGATGCAGCTGAATACCGTCCTGAAAAAATCGGGCATCTGGCTGGTGCAGACCATGGTGTTTCTGCTGATTCCGATACTGGTTTTTTATGCCGGCCTGAGTCATATCGATCAGCTCAGGTATGAAGACCGGCTGCTTTCTGTTGAGCAGAAGGTCGAAGAAACTCTGGCCAGTTTCGCCACGCATGCCGATGCCGAAGAATTCATGGCAAGAACATTCCGGCGCGCGTTTTTCGAGATGGTTGACGACAACCCGTCAGCGGTGATCAGAGACTACCACAGAAGACTGGCCGGTGGTTTTGATTATCTGGTCTGGGATGCAACAAACCGTCTGTTAGACAGTTCTATCGATCCGAAAAGCATTGATGGCGATTGGAAAACCGCTCTGATAACGATTAGAGAGGCTTTCTCACCCAGAGGTAAACATTACGAGATGTCTGATTTCGAGGTGACCAACCTCAGAACCATGTTTGGCCCACAGCTGGTAATCGAGGATCTCAGAGAAAATCTTGCAGACAACAACAATCTGCTGATGGCGACCGACAGTTCCGGCAATAAACCGCGCTGCTGGATAGCGAGTTTCAAGGGAATCACCCTGGTCATTCTGGTCAGGCAATCAGCCATAAGCGCCTCTGACAATGGGCTGCTATACTACATGAACCATCTGCATCCGGCAGATGCTCCATTTGTCATCGGGTTTGTGCGAAAAGACGTTATCAACAGCAGCTCAGAGATTCCTGACCGCGACTCTGCCGTCAGAATTCTGCGGCAGCACAGCCTTAAAAACGGCCTGAAACTGACAACGCCGCAGGCGCACTTTTTTATGCGCATCGTCGATGACGACCTGTCGATTTTTGCATGCGTCAGCCGGCAATCGCTGGCTTCCGGCAGCAACACATCACCTTTTACCATTCTGATTGCGCTGCTGCTGATTCCCTACCTTTGGGTAAGCATCAGGAACGCACATAACGGTACCGCCATGCGGCTCTCGATATCCCGCAAACTTCTGCTGCTGTTTGTCTATTCGAGCGGTCTGCCTCTGTCCATGCTGTTTTTTGTAGGTTACGACTATCTTGCGCAAAAGCAGTATGCGATGTTCGACGAGATTCATGCCCAGGGCACCAGTTTTCTGAAAAACTTTGATGAGCGCTTCAAATCAGAAGAAGCGCGGCAGGTATTTCAGCTCAGTCATGCGCTGGTCGAACTGAAAGAGGCCTACCGGAACCGGCCGGTTACGGTCAAACCTTATAAGGTCTTCGCCGACAAAGCGACAGCCGATCTTGAAGACCGCAATGATCTGCGCATGTATCTGGTCGCCAGCGCGGCCAGATTCATCGGAACCACTGCCGCGGCCTATATAAACAGCCGGCGCTTCGAAATTACCAGCGAAAAGATAAGCGACCGCACGAGAAAGAAGAAAGATGACGAAGCCGAGGCTTTTACCGCGCTGCTGCGCTTTATTCTTTCGACCCTCAACGGCGACCAGATAGATGCCAAAACCGCGACCGAAATAGAAATGATCGCCGAATCGATCATGCAGAAATCACTGCTGGAGGTGCAGAATGAATTTCTGCAGGCGAACGGGCAGGTAACCATGATGGGTCTCGGCACCAGTCGCAGTCGCGCCCTGATTGAACTGATCTCGCTGCATTCCGGCAAAAAATACGATTTTCTGCTGATGGCGACCTGGAATGCCGATGTGCTTGAACAAAGCTATGTGCGGCGGCAGTTTCTCAACGCCAGTCGCAACATCGATCATCTGCAGCTGGGCATGATCAACGAGTTTTCTTCACTCGCTTTTCCGACAGAGTTCGCCGGCAATGCAACTTTGCGCGATTATGCCCGCAAGTTTACGCACCGGCCTGTACCGCCACGGCAGTTCATCACCATCAACCACCAGGATTACCTGATCATGGGCTTTCGCGGCAAGTATATGAGTTATTTCAATCTGTTCGGCCTTTACCCGGCCCGGCTGATCAGAGACAAGATATACCACGAAAAGCAGCGGCTGATCAGCTTCGGCTTTGTTTCGCTGCTGCTCGCAATGATTCTGGGTCAGCTGCTGTCATACAGTTTTCTGTTTCCGCTACGCATTCTGGCGGAAGGGGCCGAAGCGATTCAGCAGCGCAATTTCGACAAGCGCCTGCCCGGGCTGGGTCGCGATGAATTCGGCGAAATGGCCCGGGTATTCAACACCACCATGGTCGATCTCGAAGAGCTAAAGGTTGCCGGTGCGGTTCAGGATCATCTGCTGCCGCACACGCTGCCTGAACTTGCGGGCTGCCGTATTTACGCACGCAGTTTTTCGCGTGGCGATCTCGGTGGCGATTACTATGACTGCTTTATCAGCGCTGACAACAGACTCTGTCTTCTTACCGGCGATGTATCAGGTCATGGAGCAGGAGCTGCCCTGATCATGGCGATGGCCAAAGCAGCAATAATGAAGCTGGAAAATCTTCACAATGCGCCGGCTGAGCTGCTGGTACGCATGCATCAGCTGATTGCCGCCACCGGCCAGCATCAACTCAAAACCATGTCGTTTCAGTTCTTCAACATCGACGTGACATCGCGCCAGGCGGTTTACAGCAATGCCGGCAGCTGGCCCCCTCTGTTGATCAGCCATGACCAGAAAACGGTCAGCGAGATATCGCTGCCGGGACCACGCCTTGGCGCTCTCAAAAAGCCGCAGTTTACAAGCAGCGAGCTGTCTTTTGGCAATGGTGAAACGCTTCTTCTCTATACCGACGGGCTGATAAAAGCTCTCGACCTGCGTGGACAGATGATCGGGCTCGAGAATTTCAAAAAAATGGCAGCAGAAAACTTCGCCGCCGACCCGCAGATATTTTTTGACCGTCTGATGGCTGCGCATCGCATTAAAACAGGCAACCAGGAACTGCAGGACGACACAACGCTTATAATCGTTGTTTTTGCTTAACAGCTGTTTTGCCAAAATCAGCGCTTTGCGGTATCCTTAGGCAGATTTTATTCTTGCAACAGGACCCCGGCAAAACATGACCGGTATCAATAGATGAGTTCGGACACACAGCTGCCGCTTCAGCACAGATGGCCGATTGCCTTCTGGAGTGGTGTTGTTGTGTTTTTCGTATTTTTCCCTCTTTTTCTGCTGGACATCGGCCTTGAGAGCCTTTTAGAAACTCGCCAGAACCTGCAGAAACAGGAACTGTATCACACACTCGAGCAGAACCTTGAAAAACTGCTGCAGTATCGCAACAGCCGCCATTATCATCACGCGCTTTTAAAGAGAGTTTTCGATCTGGCCGAAGCACAGCAGAATCCGGCCGGTTATCTCAAGAATGCTCTGGCGCATCTGAAAAAACGCAATCCCGGCGTCTTCAGATTCATTGTCTGGAACGCCAACGGCGAAACCATCGACGAACTGTCTGACGAAAAGAGTTTGCGTTATATCATCAAATCGCTCTACGAGGCTTTTAAAGGAATAACTGAAGACAGCAGGGCAAATTACCCCGGCAATCCCGAACTGCTGCCTGCTATTCAGGAGAGCAGAAAATTCAATCTGCTGCGCAGTTATCTTGGCGCTTTTCTGGTGCCGGAATACATGAATCTGCCGATGTTGCGCGCCAGTCTGGGAGAATGCGTCATTGCTTCATCAGACCGCAGCCGGGCTAATTTCTGGTTTCAGATCGGTAAAAACATCGGCATGTTCGCGCAGATAAGCCATGATGCGGTAGAATCGCGCAGCTATCTGGAAAAACTGGTAACCGGCATTAACAATTCCTCACAATCCGGCTTCAAAATCGGCATAATCGAGCTGACCAGCGCCAACGTCATGTTTACCGGAGGCGAACTTGGCTTTTCTGAAGAAGTACTCATCGAACTTAAAAAGTTTCAGCATTTTGCCGAACCCCGCCTCGAAACCGATAACTACCTTATTCTGGCGCGAATGGTATCGCAGTCGATAATGGGCTTCAGTCTGGTTGAAAAAAGAGGTCGGGTTATTGATACCGCACTGGCCCGGGGGCAGATCATGGCGGGTGCAATTCTTCTGATTCTGCTTGTTGCCGCCGCCCTTTACTCTTTTTTCAAAATGGCCGGCCTGATTTCAATCAGATACAAGCTGGCGATACTGTTCATATACGCCAACGGACTGCCCCTGATAATTCTGGGGTTTCTCGGCTATGAGTATCTGCAGCAGACAAGACGCCTGCTGATCGACCAGGCGCAGGAAAAGACCGCTTCGCTGCTGAGAGATTTCGATTCGCGCTATGCGCTGATCAAAGCTGAATATGCCGAGCACATCAACCACGCCGTTGCACAGATCAACCGGGAAAGTCGCGGAAACCCGGTTAATCTCAGCGAACACAAAGAGCTGACAGAATGGATCAACGGCACCAGGCCATACGATTTTATTCTGGTTAATGAAAACGGCAGATTTCAATCAGGCTATCACGGCGCCAACCGCTCGGGTAATTTTTTCGCCAATATGGGCCGGAACCTTCTTGCCTACATCAATATAGCCTCATATTCACACCCCGATTTATTCAGAGATGTTCAGCTGAGCCGGCGTGATTCGGCAGAGGACTTTCTCGGCACTAAAAAAGTAGTATTTCATCAGTTTCTGCGACGGGTAGGCAAAATCAATCCCGAGCAGATGGGTGCCGAAGGGCGTCAGTATTACTGGAACATTCTGGGTGATGCCGGGCAGCGAAGGTTCACCAATATACTTGTGGTCTCCTGGTTGCACTCAGTTATACAGGAATCATACGTAAAGAAGAGGATCGAAGACCTCAACAATAATGCCGGCAATATTCAGTGTTTTGCCATAGTCTCAAGCAATGGCGTGACCTATCCGGAAAACCGGCAGCACGACCGCGAGATATTCAACCTTTACCGCCAGGCATTTGGCCTGCAGATGGTAAAAAGTGACAACCTGCGACTCGGCGGCGAAGAATACGCCGCTTTTGCCACCATAGGCAGGCAGCTCAACCAGATCGCCATTGTCGGGTTATATCCGCTCGCCTCAATCAACCGGCAGATCGCTGCGCTGCGGTTACGGCTCATTCTCTTCGCACTGCTCAGCCTGGCTCTGACCCTCGGCATCGGCAAACTGCTCTCAGCCCAGTTCATGCAACCGGTTAAGCAGCTCGAAGAGGGCGTTCAGGCAATCGGGCGGCAGGACTTCAGGTATCGCCTGCAGATTGCCTCACAGGACGAGTTCGGCCATCTCGGCTCGGTTTTCAACAACGCTATCGAAAGCCTTGAAGACCTTGAAGTTGCAAAGATTGTCCAGGAAAATCTTTTTCCGCTCGAGGATCTCAGACAGAACAGCCTCGAGGTCTATGGCCGCAGCGTTACCATGAGTCGTCTGGGCGGCGATTATTATGATTTTTTCGCCGTCAACCAGCAGCAGGTAGGAATACTGATGGGAGACGTCGCCGGACATGGTGTTCCAGCCGCTCTGCTTATGGCAATGGCCAAAGCTTCGGTGCTGATTGCCGGCGACCGCACATCAATGCCTTCTCAGCTTCTGACGTCGCTGCACAAGGTCATCTTCCGCATCAAAAGCAGCAAAATCAGACGCATGATGACCTGCCAGTATTTCTGCATAGATTCGCTGACCGGCGACTACCTCTTTTCTAATGCCGGACACTGTTTTCCGGCGATCATCAGCCGGGGCGGGCAGGAAGTCACCATGCTGCAGGCCGTAGGCTCCCCGCTTGGCGTATCGAAAAGAGCGAAATATGAAGACCTCACCGGCAAGCTCAGTGACGGCGATATAGTGTTTCTTTATACCGACGGCATAATTGAAGCCCATAACAGCGAAGGCAAAGAAATGGGTTTCGACAGGTTTAACAGCATATTGAAAAGCGAATACAGCAGTGACCTCGAAACCTATTACCGCCGGATTTTTGCCGCTTACCTCAAGTGGTCGCCCGAAGCGGATGATGATATAACGTTTGTTCTGATCAGGTTTTCCAGGGCGGAGGCAAAAGCATGAGCAGACAACTGACGTTCAGAAAAGTCTTGTACTGGCTGCTTTTCATGCTCTGCTTCATCGCGCTGCCCGGACTTCTCATCGTTGCCGGCTTCTATTATACCAACTCACAGAACCGGCAGAACCAGCTGCAGAAGCACAGTGAAAAAATCAGGGGGTTCTACCAGAATCTTCAGCAGTTCTCCAACAACGAAGCATTTTTCTGCAATTACCTCAATCTGACATTTGCCGCCAACCTTTTCAAGCCGGTCAGTGAAGCGAAAAAAGGCGGAAAAGTCCCGGCCGGAGAAACTGTCAAACAGCAGCTGGAAAAGAAACTCGCTGAAACAAAAGCAAAGTTTGGTTTCGAATATGTGCTGTTCGAGCACAACAAAGGCATAGCCAGTTATTCAACCGCCATCGAAAATGAACAGGACTGGCAGATGGCAATGAATCTGGTGAGCAGATTCTTTATGAGCAACAACGCGGTTGTCAATGAAGAGACTTTTCTGGCCGGCGGAAGAATCCTCGGGCCACAACTGAATCTGCAACACCTCGAAAAAAGCCGCGACCCTGAAGAACCGCATCTGGTATACCCCGACAGCTGCTTTAAAAAACCGATGTTCTGGACTGCCGCCATATCGGGCTTTCAGATTCTTATACTGATCAGGCCGGAAAGTCTTGACTCAAGTGATGGCCTATGGAATCAGGCTGAAGAATTCAGTCGCGACTCACAGTCGCTTTACCGCTTTTCTGTGGCAGAAAAGAACAGTTTCCGGCACCCTGAAATTCAGGGTGATCTTCGCTGGCAGGTCGAAAGAGCCTATCAGCTGCATGTAACCGGAAAAATGTCAGAGATCGAGACAGACGACCTGATAGTGTATCCGAAATTCATCAACCACAAGACTACGCTGATCGGCTATATCGACAAGAGCAAACTCGGAAGCGGTCATCTGACGATACCGGCAGTCCTGTCAGCTCTGCTGTTTCTTGCCTTTACCATTGTCGCCGGCAGATATTCGTATGGTCTCATCATCGGTGACAGACCCGACGACCTTTCGCTGCGCTGGAAACTCAGATTTCTGTTCTTCTTCGCCAACGGCCTGCCTCTGATCGTTCTGTTTTTCATCGGTACCGACTACCTCGACCAGAAACGTGACAACCTGCTGCGTGAGATGCATGGCAAGGGCATACAGTTCGTTCAGGATTTCGACGAAAAAATCGAAATCGAATATGCAAAAGCTCTGGCTTCCAAAAAAGCAGCAGAAAAAGAGCTTGTCGCCAGGCTCGCCACGCAGTCACTCAACAACGAGGTTATCAAAGACTTTGCCGGGAGGCTGTCGAAAAACGCCGACTGGAAAGTCGTTCTGATAGCCAGCCGCAGCAACGTTATCGGCACTGAAGACGGTATTATAGACGACAAACGCGGCATTTATCCGCCCGGATATGACATTAAAAATGATCAGGGCCTCAAACAACGTGAATACACCAGTAAAGTCGGGCAGTTTTTTCTCGACAAGATCAATGGCTCAAAAATTTCTGACAAAGCCGCTACAGAAATTGAAATGCTGCTCGAATCAGTAACGCAGAAACCGATGGTAAACTTCATTTTCGACATGCTGCGCAACCGTGGCACCTTTATCGAATGGGGGTTCGGCCGCAACGTACACCCCTCGATCCTCGATACTTTCAGCCTCGCTGATTCGGATTCGGCAGATTACTTCTTTATCGCAACGATTCGCAAAATGGCGTTTCAGTTTGATTTTCTCACCAATTATATTCCGCAGGCAAACCGCAACAAGCTTGGCTTTAAAGTAGTCGCCGTTCACGGTAATCGCTTTTCAGTCCCGATGGAGGCCTATAAAGACCATGATATCAGACAGTTTGCCAGCACTCTCACCACCTATCCGGGAGAAGAGATCAAAGTTCTGAGCTTCGAGGGCGTGCAATATCTGGCCATGGGCTTTGAAGGCAAGTTCATCAGAGAATACAAGCTGATCGGGCTTTATCCGCTCGAGAATATCGACAAAATCATCGATCACCAGAAACGCCAGCTGATAACCTTTGCCGTGCTCAGCCTGCTGATGACTCTGGTTCTCTCACAGGTGCTCAGCCAGAGCTTTCTGGTGCCACTGCAGCTTTTAACAAACGGCGCCAGAGCGATTGAAAACAAGAACTTCAAGCATCGTCTGCCCGACCTTGGCCGCGACGAATTCGGCTCGATGGGTGGGATTTTCAACCATGTCATGGTCGATCTCGAAGAACTCTCGGTTGCCGGCGCCATTCAGGAACAGCTGCTACCGCAGCAGCAGATTGAAACCGGCTGTTTCAGCCTGTATGGTCGCAGCATTGCGATGGGCGAACTTGGCGGCGATTATTTCGACCACATTCAGGTAGCTGATGACCGTTTCAGCGTACTCCTCGGCGATGTTGCCGGACACGGCGTCGGTGCCGCCCTGATCATGGCCATGGCCAAAGCCGGTATCATTCAATCTGACGAACTGCTCGACCAACCTCTGGCCCTGATAAACCGCCTGCATGGGCTGATCTACGCTTCAAAAACGAAAAAGCAGAAGAAGGTCATGACCTTTCAGTATCTCTGCGTCGACTCACAGACAGGCCGCGGCCGGTATGCGAATGCCGGCGCCTGCTCGCCGATGATCATTCGCCGAAAACGCAACGAGGTCGAAGAGCTCACGCTGGCGGGCGCGGCACTCGGCGCCTTTAAAAAGGCGAATTATTCAGAGGTCGAAATCGTCTTCGAACCAGGTGATGCAATAGTATTTTACACCGACGGCATTGTCGAAGCCCGCAACAGCAGTGGCGAAGAAATGGGTTACGACAACCTTAAAAAGCTTCTGGCAGAATGCTGGAATGAAGATGCAGAAACCTTCTACAACAATATTTATCAGGGTTACATGGCTCACCTCGGCGGCGAAGGGGCACAAGACGACCTGACCATGGTGATTCTGGTTTATACCGGTCATAAGCAGGTAAAACCTGTAGCAACAGATGAAACCGTCTGAATCAGCCGACAAGGCCAGAATTAACCGTGCAGCCAGACTTCCTGCACTGTTGATACAGGTTTTCTGTTTCATCATTTTTCCGCTCTATATAATTCATTCCGGACTCGACCATCTCTACCGCATCCAAACCTCGGCGAACCGGCATACCAGCCTGGACGCCATGCGCAAGAATCTCGAGCAGATCGAGCGCTACAGCAGTCGATCGCAATACCTGCACCTGCTTCTCAAAAAAATCTTCGATGACGCGCAGAGCGCGGCAGATCCGGCAGAACACCTGCGTCGCAACATCGAAAATCTCAAAAGCCGCTACCCTGATGATTTCGAGTTCATCGTCTGGAACGCGGATGGCAAGGTGATAGAGCACCTGACCGACCGCAAAGGCTTCAGCTACATACTGGCAAAACTGTATGCCACGCTTGCCGAAGCAGCCGGAAGCATGGCCACCGACCGGCAGACGAAAATCAGAGAACTGCCTCTGGTCAGAAGCAACCTGAATCTGATCAGAAAATACCTCGGCAAGATATTTCTGCCTGACCATCTCAACCGCCCCTATCTCGACGGACAGCAGGCAGGCCCGCTGATGACCGATTTCGGCGGGAATTTCAACTCGATCTGGTATCAGATCGGCCAAAAGATAAGTTTTTTGTGTTTCATCAGCGATCGAATGATGAAAAAGCACAATGGACTGACCAGAATCGTCGACGTAATGAACCGTCAGAGCCCTGATCTGGTAAATGGTTACACCCTCAGCCCCGATATTGCCAGCCCGGTTAACCGGCTGCCGGGTCAGTTTCTGCCAGACCTGACGCGCGCGCTCGCCGAGTTCGAAAATCTTTCGGAACCGGTATTCGAAAACGACCGCCTGCTGATAATGATAGATGTCGCCCAACCTGGCGTCAGAAGCTTCTCGATACTCGAAAAACAGCCGGCGGCATGGTCGCGAAAAATTCTCGTGCAGCAGCGGTTTATCATGATTGCCGCCCTGCTCATGATTTTACACGCCATACTCTACTTTCACCTCAATTACCGCGTTTCGTTCATTTCGATCAGATGGAAGCTCACCGGGTTGTTTCTTCTCGCCAATATGGCGCCGCTGACGATTCTGGCCTTCATAGCGCATGATTACCTTAACAATATGCGAGTATCACTGCGCAACGAAGTTCAGGCTGATCTGCTGCGGCAGATACGCGATTTCGACATGCGCTATTCGCAGATAAAAAAAGACGTTTCCGGCAAGCTCAACGACTTTTTTACAAAAATAAATCAACTGCCCGGCGAAGAGAGATTCTCACAGGACAGAATCAAGGAAATCTCCGAGTTCATCAAACCTTTCAGAGCAGCAGAAGTCTACCTGGTCAACGATGTCGGCGATATTATTTTGAAGGAGCGCGCGATTATCCACGATATCCGCCAGAACACCGGTTTTATCGCACAACTCTGCGAGGCTATTCTCAAATTCAACAATGGCATTCTGATCAGCCGCAGCAAAACCGACATTTTCAGCGCGCTGCTGTCGCCCGACAACGCAGAATTCATACGGGATTCATACAGACTGGCAGGCAGAATCACTTCGGTCAATCTGGGCAATATCATCAAGATTGGCTACTGGTATATCTTTGGCGATCGCAAAAATTACCGCAACACACACATCATGATGATCATCTGGGACAACGATCGCTTTCAGGAACATTACCTGGAGCAATATTTCGAAAGCGCCGGCAACAACCCGCTGCAGGCGAGATTCATAGCACAAAGAACCGATGCGATACGAAGCTGGCCCGAACAGTCCGATATTCCGCCGGCCATTCAACAGGAATTCTCGCGAACATCCGGGTTTCGTGACAGCCATTCGGGCAGCTTCACACACAACGGGCAGAGCAGCATTTTTGCCTGTGCCCGCGGTCGCAATCTCGACCACATGATGTTTGCCTTCGTCTGCCCCGAATCTAGGATCGAAGCCCGCATAGACCGCATCAGACTTGGCATGGTGGCCGGCGCGCTGGTCAGCCTGCTCCTGACAATCATCATCGGACATGCGTTGTCTTCACAGTTTCTCAAGCCTATTCACCAGCTCGGTGAAGGCACCATGGCCATCGGCGCCCGCAGGTTCAGACACCGGATTCCAGCCGGTGATGAAGATGAGTTCGGACACCTTGGCAGTGTTTTCAATCGCGTCATCGAAGGCCTCGGAGAACTCGAAGTAGCGCGCATCGTTCAGGAGAGCCTGCTTCCCGGCAATCACTTTCGCGCCGGGCCATTTGCAATTTATGGCAGAAGCCTGGTCATGACTACACTGGGCGGCGACTATTACGACTGTTTCGCTATCGACGACGACAACTGGGGCGTCGTCATCGGTGACGTAGCCGGGCACGGCGTCTCAGCCGGCCTGATGATGGCAATGGCAAAAGCCGGGGTTCTTATGGCATCAGACGCGGAAAAGCGGGATCCGTCGGCATTGGTCATGCGTCTGCACCAGATTTTCTTTGCCATCAAAAACGAAAAACTCAAAAGAATGATGACCCTGCAGTATTTCGTTTTCAATCTGAAAACCGGCGTTTTCAGCTTCTCCAATGCCGGGCACTGTTTTCCGGTCATCGTCAGACCGCAGCTGCCGGGGGCTGAATACATAGAACACGTTGCCACCCCGCTGGGCATCGGAAGAAGACCGAAGTATCGCAACTATGAATTTGTAATTGGCGAAGGCGAATCACTGGTGCTTTACACCGACGGCATCGCCGAAGCGAACAACGCCGAAGGCGAGGGGTTCGGCTACGAGAGACTGCGCGACCTGGTCGTTGCAGCCTATGACCCTGATCCTGAGGTTTACTACCGCCATATTTACGATGCCTACGACCAGTGGGCGGCTTCAGCTGACGACGACCTTACTCTGATCATCATCAACCGCAGACATGAATAAACGAACTGAAAACGCAAGCATTACTGTGCGCTCCGGCCAGCTTCTGCGCTGGCTGCTCGCCGTTCTCTGCCTGACCGGCGTGCCGGCGGCACTGGTCTTTTTTGCGGTTTACCGCTTCTACACGGTCAGCGAAGACGATCTGAAACTCGACGTTAAGGCGCAGCTGCAGAGGGCCGCCAGTGAAGCTGCCGGCGCCTTCGATCAGGAAATTTTCTGGAGTCGCCTTTTCTTTGAACAATTCAGCACTTTTGAACGCGAAAAGACCGGCCCGGACCAGATACTGGCCTGGCTTGGCCAGATGCAGAAAAATTTTCCCGGCGCCTTTGAATTCATCGCCTGGTCACGCGATGGCAGAGAACTGGCAAAAACCTTTCAGGATGAATACAGCAGCGATGACTGGCGGCATGTTTTCTGGTATTTCAGTGCCCTTCCGGGTTTTCAGACGCATTATGAGCGTCATGAGCACGACATTGCCAAAGTACGCGAGATTCTCGGCCCACAGTTGATTCATGCGATGATGAGCGGCCAGAACGACCCGGAGCGTTATTCTCTGGCGTGGCTCGACAGCTCTTTCAGACGGCCGCCAATCACCAGATATTTCATTTCGACAGCGGCAGTGGTCATACGCTACAACCTCGAGCAGCTCAGGCAGAGATCTGGTCTGCGTTACACTTTGCAGAGATTTGCCGACAGCAGCCGACTGGTTCTCGGCATCGTCAGTGTCGAGCAGACACTGCCGCAGATACTCTGGAAGAGCGGTGAAATCGAGAACAGCGGGTTGAACGCACAGACTTTTGCACAATGCGAAAGCGGTTCGCACAGTTTTCTCGAACTGCCGCAGCACTATCTCGGCTACCTGTTTCTGGCGCCAGGACAGCGCGTATTCGCTCTGGCAGAAAAGAAATACGGCAGTTTCGCCATTTTCTGGCGGTCACTGCTGGCGGCTGCACTCTACATTGCACTGATGCTGCCATTTCTCGTTTATACCTGGAACACCATGGTCGCCGGCCGGCCGGGCCGCGCTAAAATCAAGACCCGTCTGGCCTTTCTGTTTTTCTTTGCCTGCGGCATACCACTGCTGGCGATGATAGTGGTCTCACATGAGCATAACCTGCAGATGCGCCGCACTATGATCGCAGAAGCGCATCAGAGCTCAACCGACATGATTCTCACTTTCGACCGGCGTTTTCTCTCTTTTCTCGACAACGACGCGGTAACACTCGACCGCCTGCTCGACCAGTGGACCGTCAAACTCAACAGCGGCAGCGAGGTTACCGACAAACACGCGAAGCAGATCGACCAGCTGCTCGCGCCCTTTAACGTCGGCAATTACTACGTCGTAGCCAGTGAAAGTAAAAAGGTAATCGACAAGGGTGAAGTCTTCGTGCTCAAAGGCAACCTCGATTCAGCCAGCATCGATCGCGAAAAAACAAACGTGAAACGCGAGATCAGCACTATTGTCGAGAGCGACATCATAACTGCCAACCTGGTCGGCAAAAAGGTAATGAGCGATCTCAACCGCGTCGAAATTTCCGGCCCCATTCTCAGCAAACTCGAAATCGTGGCTGAATCACTGTTACAGCAGACCATGCTGGAAATGACCAACTCGGTCATTGGCAACCTCGGTTCGATCAACCACTGGGGGTTTGGCCGCGTCAACGACCTGTCGTTCATGAAACTGATTTCTGCTTTTGAACCGGGAATCGTCGACTATTCAGTAATGGTCTTCTGGCGACCGATATTGTCGCAGACGCGCTTCATCAAAAAAGCTGTGCCGCTCGCCAACCGCAATCCGCATGGCTATCGGATGATTGCGAGAAACCGCTTCAACGACAATTATCTGCCGGAAATCGGCAGCCATGCTGCTGATCTGCGCAAGTTCGCCGGCCGTCTCAGCACCCGGCCAACCGAGGAGATCGAGCTGATCGCCCTGGATGGCGAAGATTACATCGCCGTCGGCTTCAATGGCAGCAACGTCAATCTGTTCCAGCTCATCGCGCTTTACCCGCTGCGCAATATCGACCTGATCATCAGCCAGCAGAAAACCCGACTGCTGCTCTTCGCTCTTTTCAGCATCATCCTGGCTGCCAGTCTGGCGCAGATACTCGCCAAAAGCTTCATCGAGCCACTGCACGCACTGCGCGACGGCGCGCTCGCCATCGAGAACCGCGAATTCAGCCATCGCATCAGTGGCGTCGGCAAAGACGAGTTTGGCGAAGTCGCCACCATTTTCAACGAAATCATGGTCGGTTTCAGTGAGCTTGAAGTTGCCAGAATAGTTCAGGACAGCCTTTTCCCACCGCCCGGTTTTGCGCAGGGCAGCTTTGCCACTTTTGGCAAAAGCATCAGCATGAGCGAACTCGGCGGCGATTACTTTGACTTTTTCGCGATCGACGAGCGGCATTTCGCAGTGCTGGCAGGCGATGTCGCCGGTCATGGCGTCGGAGCGGCTCTGATCATGGCGATGGCCAAAGCCGGCATTCTCAGTTCACCACACCTGCTGCATGCGCCGGCAGAACTCATGCTGGCGCTGCACCGCATGATCATGGCCTCAAAAGGCAGTCAGCAGAAAAAAGTCATGACCTTTCAGTATCTCTATCTTGACTCCCAGAGCGGTGCGGGGCGTTATTCGAATGCCGGCGGCTGTTCGCCGATGCTGATCAGATCGGGTGACAGATCGGTCAGTGAACTCACTCTGGCGGGCCCGGCTCTTGGAGCATTCAGCCGTGCGAAATACAGTGAGAGCAATGTTGAATTCGGCAATGGCGATGCCATTGTTTTTTACACTGACGGCATTGTCGAAGCACGTTCTCCGGCGGGTGTCGAAATCGGTTACGACGGCTTCAAAAAAATATTGCAGGCCAGCTACGACACTGACCCGCAGATTTTCTACCAGAACATCTACGAAGCCTACCTGAAACATATTGGCAGCGGCGAAGCACAGGACGACCTGACCCTGATCGTCACCATCCGCATCTCCGCCGGGAGCCCGGCATAAGCGAAAATTCTCAGATTGCCTTGTTAAAAGAGTTTACAAGGGCGCAGGCGGGTTTCTCAGGCGCGGAAACTTCGAGCCAGGCAATATTGACGCAAAGCCATAGCTATTTACCATAGATTTCGCCTGGTGAGAGTTGTAGCGAATGAGATTCCGCCGGGAGCCCGGCATAAGCGAAAATTCTCAGATCGCCTTCTTGAATATTTGTTTGTTCGTGTTTTTTTCGCTTGACATTCGCCTTTTATTCGCCTATGCTTAATGTAGCAGTAAATCGCAATGGAGGCCGACTATGACACCAGATCCACTAACGCCGAAGCAGCGCAGTGTACTCGATTTCGTTCGCCGTTTTTTTGCCGAATGGGGTTATGCCCCGACTATCGCCGAGATCTGTGATGGCCTCGGCCTGGCTTCAACCGCAACAGTACACAAGCATCTCAAGATCCTCGTCGACAAGGGGCACATCGATACTCTGCCGCGCCGGTCACGTGGCCTGTCGGTCAAACCGCAGACGGTCAGCGTCGGGCACAGCGTTGAAGTGCCTATGCTGGGTCGGGTTACCGCCGGGCAGCCGATTCAGATCAACGAGATTCCCGAAACGGTCAATCTGCCCGAATCGATGATCGGTAAGGGTGAAACCTTCGTTCTCGAGGTGCGCGGCGAATCGATGATCGACGAGGCGATCAAAGACGGTGATCTGGTTATCGTCGAAAAGCGTGCGACTGCCAACAACGGCGACATGGTCATTGCCTGCATCGAAAACGAAGAAGTTACGCTCAAGCGTATTTATCGTGAAGGCAACCGGGTTCGCCTGCAGCCTTCAAATCCGGCGATGCCGCCGATAATCATCGAAAACCGCGACGTAACCATCAAGGGAATAGTAATCGGAGTTCTGCGCAAATACCGCCGTCACTGAGGTTAAAACCATGCGTAGGCGCATCGCCTGTATAGATCTCGATGCTTTTTTCGTCGAAGCCGCTCTCAAGGTACACCCCGAGTTTCGTGGGCGCCCGGTTGCGGTGGGCAGTACCGGCAGTTTTGCCATAGTCTGCTCGGCTTCTTACGAAGCCCGCAAATTCGGCATCAAGGCTGGCACCCCGCTCTGGATCGCCCGCCAGAAATGCCCCGACCTCGTCTGGCTGCCGACCCCGGCCAACATCATTGAATTGTCTAACACTGTCCATGAGCGTCTGCGCGAGTTCTGCCCGCTGGTCGAACCGGCCTCGATCGACGAATTTTATCTTGATTTCACCGGCTGTGACCGCATTTATCCGACCAATCTGGCGATTGCCGAGCACATCGTCAGAGAGATCGCCCGCGACCCGGGCCTGCCGACCACCATCGGTTTCGGTACCAACAAACTTATGGGCAAAATCGCTTCGAGTCTCGGCAAGCCCGCCGGCATCCTCGAGATTATGCCAGGTGAAGAACAGGCTTTCGTCTCGCATCTGCCACTCGACGAGATTCCCGGCATCGGCAAACGCACCGTGCCGGTTCTTAATTCCATGGGTGTCCACGAAGTGACTGATATTTTGCGCATTCCACTGCCCGCATGGCAGGCAGCAATGGGCAAGGTTGGCGAATACATCTTCAACTGCGCCCAGGGCCTTGGCGACACCTGCGTCATACCCGCCGAGAACAAACCCGTCCGCAAAAGCATCTCGCACAGCGTCACTTTACCCGAGAACACCGGTTCCCGGTCGTTGCTGC
>CAZMWO010000002.1:20658-27161 GCA_964569565.1 uncultured bacterium
GTCACACCTCGTCGAAAAAACCGTGTACAAGTTGCGCAGCGAACAGCTGACCTGCGGTTGCGTCAGCGTCAGACTGCGTTTCGCCAATTTTTCCAGCGACGGGCACGCGGTCAAAATCAACCGCACCAACGATGACCGCGATATTTTTCAGGCGGCAGTCGCCCTTTTTAACCGCACCGTCAAACCCGGCATCAAGGTTCGTCTCGTTGGCGTTCATCTCAGCTCGCTGCAGCCGGGCGCGTTCACACCAGATCTTTTTGACTCGCTGCTGCCCGAATACCGGCGCGGCCTCAACGACGTTCTGCAGATAATCCGGGCAAAATACGGCTTCAGCTCGATTCTGCGCTCACGCTCGGCAATAAGGATAAGCAGATATGACTGAAAATCAGATCACCTTGACCGGACTGCTCGCCGAAACCGCCAGTCTCAACTGCCAGCTGCTGCAAATGCAGATCGACCAGCTCGAAAACGAACTGATCGTCTACATCGCCCCGCTCCGCGCCATGCTTGAATCTACTGAATATCCGCCAAATGACTGCGGCACCCTGAACCTGGTTTCGATAAAAGACAAACTGACGCGCCTGCAACTCCTGAGATTCGAACTCAACCAGGCCGACCAGCTCTGCCGAATCGCCGCCTGAATAAATCCAATCAGTACTTGCTGTTTGTGCGGAAATGCAATTATCATATATGTGAGACCGGGTCTTCCCGGGAGGAAAATTGCGCGAACGGAAAAACAGCCGTATCGGCCTGCTGCTGCAATACACCGGGCTGGTGTTTTGCTTTTTTGTCTTCCCGTTTTTTATCTTCTATGCAAGTCTCGGCAGTCTGCTCGAGCTGCGGCTCGAAAATCACCGGCACCTGGTTTTTCAACAACTCTCAGACCACTTGAAGCAGCTGATGCCTTTCAGCGATGAACGGCGCTATTATCATCTGATACTGCAGAGAACGTTCGAACTGGCAAAACAGCAGGCAGATCCGGTCAGTTATCTCGAAAATGCCATAGCCCGGCTGAAACAGAGACACCCGCAACGTTTCGAATTCATCGTCTGGGATGCCTCCGGCAACGTTGTCGAAAAACTCACCGACGAAAAGCGGTTCCGATTCGTCGTCCGCAGGCTGTACGAAGTTCTGCGCAGTGTCACCGCCCATGTAACTACAAACGGCAGCGAAGAAATAAAAAATCTCGATATTGTCAAAAGCAACCTGAATCTGATCAGACAATTTCTTGGCCGGGTTTTTCTACCTGACACTCTAAACATGCCGTATCTCGACGAAGAAAATTCGTCGCTGATTCTCGCCGATTACGGCAAAAACCGGCCATATTTCTGGTATCATACCTCCCCTGAAATCAGCATGCTCTGCTTTGTCAGCTGGGATGCCATCAACGACGACCATGGACTGAGAAGCGTCATCAGAGCGGTAAATCGTGATGACACCGCCATCGTCACCGGCTTTGCCTCTTTACACAAACTCGATCAGCCATTCATGAACCGGCACCAGAATATAAAAAACGAGGTCGTCATGGCGCTGGCGCGGTATGAAAACTCATCCGAGCAGACGATCGAAACCAGCAGCGCACAGATAGCGGTGCAGCTGCTCAACCCGCACACCCGTATATTCGCGCTTAGCCTCAAAGAAAATGAAATATACAATCCTGACCAGATGCGAAGGCTGGTGGTAACCCGGGCCGTTTTGCTCTACTTTCTCGTTGGCCTGCTGGTCTATTTCAATTTCAAAGTGCGCCGTGCCTTCTTTTCAATCAGATGGAAGCTGCTGCTGCTGTTTCTATATGCCAACATCGCACCCCTGACCGTTCTCGGGGCCATCGCCTACGATTACCTGCAGAATCGCAAAGTATCACTGCGCAACGAAGTGCAGCTTGAATCAGCCCGACTGCTGCGCGATATCGACAACAGGTTCAAAATTCAGAGCAAGGAATTCGCACAGCGCCTCAACCAGATGTTCGACAGAATAAACCGGGAAAATGGCGACCGGATGCTCGATGAAAAGCAGATTGCCGATATCGCGGCAGCTCTGCAGGAATACAGCCCCAGCGAAGCATTTCTCATCGACCGCAACGGCAAAATGAGCTTCTCATTCGGCAGCGGCGGCAGAAATGTCAAGCATTCGACTTCCTACGTCAAAAATGTTGCTGAAGCGATGCTCAAATACCACAATCGCATCATTACGGTCGCCGACCAGTCTGATATGCTTTCCAAGATCGCTGACCCGGAACATTCTGATTTTGTTCGCAATTCGATTCGCGACAGCAGCAAAATCTGGCCGATGAGCGTCGGTGACAGCATAAAGATAGGCTACTGGAACATGCTGGGCGACAAAATGAACTACCGTAACAATTATTTTATGCTGTTGATGTGGGATGAAGAGGCCTTTCAAAGGCTCTTTCTCGACCATTATTTCAGTCGTATGAAAAAGACCGGACTGCTGACAGGAACCTTTGCCAAAACGGTCAACAGCAGCGAGATCATTCCAGCAACTTCTGCCGACAGGGCCGGGCTCATGTCATTTCTCAAAACAGCCGCACACTCGAGCAGCAATATTTATGCGACTCTGCGTCTGGCCGACCGTGAATGCATGGCAACCGGCTGGCGCGGAAAGAACATGAACAACACCTGTTTTGCAGTTGTTTATCCGACCGCCGAAATCGAAGCGGAAATTTCCGGCATAATCCGGCGCCTGCTTACCGGAGCAATTCTAAGCATCATGCTCACCATAATCATCGCCATGGCAGTGGCCAGGCAGTTTCTCGAACCGGTCAGGGCCCTGGGCGATGCGGCGACAGCCATCAGTCGCCACGACTATCGTTATCGCATTGACATACCCGATAAAGACGAATTCGGGCATCTTGGCCAGACGATGAATTCAATGATCGAAGGACTCGGCGAGCTCGAAATAGCCAAAATCGTTCAGGAAAGCCTTTTTCCGGAACGGCAGCCGGCATTCAATCCCTTTTCGATTTACGGTCAGAGCGTGGTAATGACAACTCTGGCCGGCGACTACTTCGACTTTGTCGAAATCGGCGATGACAGACTCGGCATAATGATCGGCGACGTCGCCGGGCACGGCATTTCAGCCGCCCTGATCATGGCGATGGCCAAGGCGGGCGTTAAAATGGCAGCAGACGAAGAGAAGCTCGACACCTGCCGCTTTACCGAAGAATTGCACAAAATCGTCTGCAGCCTCAAAACCGGCAGACTCAAACGCATGATGACATTTCAATATCTTGTGCTGAACCGACAGTCGGCCAGAATTGACCTCACCAATGCCGGGCACTGTTACCCGCTCGTTGTCGACAGTAGAGAGCAGAGCACCCGTTATCTGGAAGTGCCGGGTACACCGCTGGGCGCCGGCAAATCACCTCATTACCAGTCTGCATCCATGCACCTGCAGCCGGGCCAGGCCATGATACTGTATACCGACGGGGTCGCTGAGGCACTTAACGCCGCCGGGCAGGTAATGGGCTACGAGGGGTTTGCCCGGTTGGCGCTGCACAGTTACAGTGACAACGCAGAAACTTTTTATCGCAGAATATACGATGCATGCCTTGAATGGTCAGGAAATGAAAGCAACGACGATATAACCATGATAGTGGTTGTCTATCCCGACAACAGGAGAACAATCGCCTGATGACAGCGTTAAAGACCGATCTGAGAACCCTCGGCCGAAGAACGGCAGCATGGCTGCTCATAGTTGCCTGTTTCGTCGGGGTGCCGGCCATGCTGATCGGAACTGCCGTCAGCCGCTACTGTCAGCTGGTCGAACATGAACGTGCGAACTCGATAAAACTCCATCTGCAACAGGCGCTGAACGAGGCCAGTCTTGGCGTAAACATCGAAAATTATCTGTCGCAACTGTTGGACCGGCAATTCGAGCATTTTGACAACATCAACGCCAGCGACAGCGAGGTCGTGGCCTGGCTCGAGAACGAGCGCAAAACTTTTGAAAACCTCTTCGATTACCGCATCTGGGACAACAACGGCAAAACGCTGGCCCACAGCCTGAACGGCGACATCCACAGCCCCCAATGGCAGGAGGTATTCACCGAACTTCGCCAGTCCTGTTACTCCGGCAAAGAAATTCACCGGAAGTCGACAGCACAAAAACGGGTAAAGACCGACCTCAAAAAAGTCAGGCAGATTCTGGGCCCGCAATATGTAAGGCGAATGGCCGAAGATTCGGCACACCCGAAACAATATGCCTTTGGCTGGCCTGACAGTGCATTCAAATCACCCCTGTTCTGGACCAACCTCTACAGCAGGCGGCTTTATCTGCTGTTGTTCGATCCTGCCGTCATAACATCAGACATCGGCATCAAACGGCAGATTGCTGATTATGCGCGCAACCGTCCGCAGAACTTTGGTATTTTCAGGACGGAAGCTGACATGTCTGGCATCTGGTCGACCCGTGAAAATTCAGGACAACTGCTGGCACAGCTCAAACAGATGCTGGCCGACAACCTGACTTTTGTCGAGACAGCAGACCAGTTTGTCGCCACCGCATTTCTTACGCCTGAGATCAGCATATTTGCAGCTGTCGGCAAGCCTTACAGTTTCCGCCAGCTGCTGCTTTATCCACTCGTGGCCTTATTGCTCTTCGCTCTGCTGATGACGCCCTTCCTTGTCTATACATGGCGGATAACCATAGGCGGGCAACCTGGCACCGTTTCGATAAGACCGCGCATCGCCTTCATTTTCTTCTTTGCCAGTGCGATTCCGTTCATGGCTATTTCAATTTTTGCCCGCGAACACTACAGCCAGAAACATGACGCCAGCCTGAAAGAGGCACACAGACGGTCAATGGCGCTGCTGCAGAATTACGACGAACGCATGCAGTCGATGTGGAGCCGGGTCGAGCATAAAACCCGCAGGTATCTCGAAGAATGGTCAGGCGGCATGTATGGCCGGGAGATCGATGAAGACAGCAACCGGCAACTGGCAAATGCCTGTCAGGAACTTCTGGTCGAGAGCTTTTTTATGATCGCCAGTTCATCCGTGATTGCCGGTTCTTACAGTGGCCCCGAACGTCTCAGTGAAACCCTAGAACAGAAGCCGCGCTCTCAACAAAGGGAAGAATACAATGAAGCCGGAGAGAGGGTCTATCGCAGAACAGACACCCAGAATGCCCAGATTGCCAACATCATCGGCAAACGCATCATGAGTGAGCTCAATGGCGAAACCCGCAGCACCAAAGAGGCGGATCGCCTCGAACTGCTGTTCGAGTCACTAATGCAGAAATCATTTTCCGAAATTACCCATAATTTCATAAAAGCCATGGGAGGCCTCAGCCCCTGGGGTTTCGGGCGTACCCTGAATCTGGCACTGCTTAACTTCATGGCGGCCGGCAACCACGAGAAGATAGACTTCATGGCCCTTATTATCTGGAGCAGTCCTCAAGTACAGGAAGAATATCTGCTGAAAACCATCGACGAAGTAAACCGCAATCCTCTCGGCCTCAGGGTAATAGCCAGTAACCACTTCAACGGCAACATTCACCCTGCGACCGACCGGGTTCCTGATAAACTGGCAGATTATGTCAAACGTATCGTCGAGCAGCCGTCAGAAGAAATCGAAACAGTCGAAATCGACGGGCAGGAATACATGGTAGTAGGTTTTATCGGCAGACATCTGTCGCGCTACAAACTGATGGGCCTCTACCCGATTTACCGCCTCGACAAAGCAATCGCCGGGCAACGGACCGATCTATTTCTGTTTGCACTTTTCTGCCTGATTCTGGCGGCCTGGCTGGCGCAGATTCTCTCGCGCAGCTTTCTCAACCCGCTCAACAGCCTGCAGGAAGCAGCCGTTGCCATAGAAAAGCGCGACTTCAGCCATCGTGTCGGCGATCTTGGCAAAGACGAGTTCGGCGAGACGGCAGCTATTTTTGACGAGGTCATGGTGGGCCTCGAAGAGCTGGCTGTGGCTAAGATCGTTCAGGAGAGCCTTTTCCCGGCGGCAGCCCTGCAGCGCGGCAGTTTCAGGATATACGGCAAGAGCCTTGCCATGAACGAGCTCGGCGGTGACTACTTCGACTATTTCACTATCGATGACGACCATGTGGCGGCACTGCTCGGAGATGTCGCCGGACACGGAGTTGGAGCGGCCCTGATCATGGCCATGGCAAAAGCCGGCATCGTTAAATGCAGAGACCAGCTTAAGGCACCGGTCAAACTGCTTGAGCGACTGCATGATCTCATCTACAGTTCGAAAACCCGCAAACAGAAAAAAATTATGACCTTTCAATATCTTGCCGCCGACTGCGCAACCGGCAAAGCGATTTACTCCAACGCCGGCGGCTGTTCGCCGATATTCTACAGCAACGGCCGGGCCGAAGAGGTTACGCTCGCCGGTGCCGCGCTCGGGTCTTTCAAAAAGGCAAAACTGCAGGAGTTCGAGATAGAGTTCAAGTCCGGGGATCTGCTTGTGTTCTACACCGACGGGATCATCGAACAGAATAATGAATCGGGTGAGCAGTTCGGTACC
>CAZMWO010000002.1:27171-27438 GCA_964569565.1 uncultured bacterium
GACGGGGTCGAGTTTGGTTACACGAATTTTGCGAGGCTCGTCGAAAAAAGCGCAGAATCTGACCCTGAAGCCGTTTACAACAAAATCTGCGAAGGATACTACCAGCACATAGCCGGCATGGAAGCGCAGGACGACCTTACTCTGGTCGTAATCTGCCATAACTGACTCGCCAATTTTCAGCGGCAGGCTGCAAAATCTTTTGATTTACAGTATACTTATGCTCTGGAACCGAATCACCATATCAGGACCCGGAAATGAAAATCGTAA
>CAZMWO010000002.1:27448-30503 GCA_964569565.1 uncultured bacterium
AATAACCGACAAAAGCGGCAAAATACTATATGAAGGCAGCCCGAGCCTGCATGACAACGGTATCAAAATCGGCACCGGCAACGACTGCGACATTCAGCTCAACAAAATGGGAATTGCCCGCAATCACCTTCAGCTTCGCTACAACAGCGACGGGCACCTGACCCTTCAGGATCTGCAGAGTCCGTTCGGCATTCTGGTAAACCAGACCAGGCTGCAGCCCGGCTTTATCACCACAATCAAGCCAGGTGCTTTTCTCGAACTGACAGACGATGTTTTTGTCCACCTGCAGATCGAGGCGGGCGAAGCAATTCAGCCGGTGAGCGGCGAGAGAATTTTTCCATTTTTTCTCAACAGCAACGAAAACTTCGTAAGACAGTGTTTCAACAACATGCGCACCAAGATTCCGCGCCAGCATTATGCGGCGCTCAGCTCAGCCGAAGGCGAACTGGTCAGCCGCATAAAAGAACTGTCGGCGGTGCTTGAAGTCACCTATGCGCTCAACTCGATCAGCAGCTTTCCGCGACTGCTCGACTTTACGCTGGAAATGGCGCTGGCGGTTACCGGTGGCGAACGTGCGATGATCATGCTTTTCAATGAAGAGCTCAGCCGGCTCGAAACTGTTGCCATGCAGAATTTCGCCCAGAGCGAAATAACCAGTGATATGCAGGCTACTGCCGGGCTGGTAAGCCGCTGTTTCGAAAACGGAGAGTCGCTGATAGGTCCGTCTGTCAAATACAAACAGCCCGGGCGACGCGGCAAGAATCCTGAAGATGCCGGCATTGCCTCGGTTGCCGTGGTTCCTCTCAAAGAAGGCGCCACCAACGCCGGCGTGCTTTACATCGATACCAAGCATACCGGCAACATATTGACCGCGCGTACCGACCAACTGCTTAAAGTTTTTGCCGCCCAGGCCGGCGTGGCGATCAGCCGGGCCCGCATGTTCCACAACGCCACCAGTGACCCGACAACCGGCATTGCCAATCAGAATCTGTTTTTGAAAAGACTTACCGAAGAATTCTGCCGGGCCCAGCGCTACCAGAAAGCTATTTCACTTATACTGATGGATATCGACCATTTTTCGGCGCTTAACGAAACGCATGGCGAAAACAATGGCGACCGCGTACTCAAGGAAGTCGGGCGCATTTTCCGGAATGCCATGCGCATCAACGATCTGGTGGCGCGCGTCGGCCCTGATTCATTCGCCATGCTGCTGCCCGAAACGCCTTTTGCCGGGGCACAGACTGTCGCCAACAAGTTGCGCAGTACCCTGAGCTCGACCAGAATCAGGTCTGGCAGCCGCAGCATTCAGGTCAGCGGCAGTTTCGGCATCGCCAGCAGTTCTAAAAACACGATTAAGCCGGGCGATCTTCTGAAAGTCGCAGAAAAAGCGCTTAAACAGGCACAAAAACGTGGCGGCAACCAGGTCGCCTGATGTTATTCTTCAATATAAATGCAGGAAAGAACTTATGATTAATCCGCTCGACGACCTTATCATGTCACGCAACAAGAAGAGCCTGGACGAGCTCGAGAAGCTGGCGGGTTTTTCCCCGGGCAAAGACAACCGCGACAAATTCAGCGAGGTAGCCGGCAAAGTTGGCAAAAAGGCCGAGACACCGGCTGACGCAGGCAAAGAAAGCGTTGATGACAGGCACTGGCAGATTCATAAGGAATTCGCCCGCATTTATGACAAGTCTGGCCGCTCTTTTGCGCTTTTTGTCGGAGACCTGCTCGACATCATTCTCAGCGGCCCGGTGCAAACACGCCTGGTCAACGAAATGATCGAAGATAAGATCAACCGTATGCGTAAGGCCAGAGAAGCGGCCGCCGAGCCTTCCACCCAGAAGGTAAAGGTTCAGGCCAAACGCAGTTCAAAATACGAAGTCAATATCGGCGGCGAAAAGCGTGTTTTTTCAAAGCACTTTTTAAAGCGGAAAGGCTTTCTGGCTGCACTTTTTCTTGACAGCGAAGAATACCAGTCATACAAAAAACTGATAAAGCAGCTCGAGGTTGTCTGCCGTGAAAGCGTCGAAGAAGCTTTGCCCGGCGGCGAAAGCGGGCGCCGTGAAGCTCTCGAAAAAATTGTCGAAGAACTTCGCTACGAAATACACCAGCACGATGTGGTAAAAGCCTGGGCTCTGCTTGAAGCCGACAGTTTCAAACATCTTGAATGGTTTTTCGGTCAGACCAAGGACCTGCACCTGGTCCGGCCGGACTTTTATGACGACCTCGACAAAGCTTACCGTGACGCCAAAAAGCTCATCAAGCTGCTGACCCAGGATGTCCAGGATGAGTTTCCGCCTGAAGTTGAAAAGCAGGATGCCTACGAAGACTATCTCAAAGACATCCTCGAAGTGTACACGCACCACCATTTCGTGCTGAAACGCTATCACCAGACCCGCCCGGCGATATCACTCAAGGATTTCGAGCTGACCAAAGAAGAGATGCAGGAGAAAATCGAAGAGCTGCGTGATGAAAGCGATGAACTCAGGCGTCGTATCAACAGTCTTAACGTCGAAAAAGACCAGGCGCAGGCCGAGGCGCGCTCGTTCAAAAACAACAATGACGAATTGAAGCAGAAACTGGATCGCCTCGATCCGGCTGAAGTACAGAAACAGATCAGGGCTGCTGAAGCAAAGGCAAATGCCGCTGAAAAAGAGCTGCAGGAAACCCTCGAGGAAGAGGCCGAACTGCGCAGCGACATGCGCAAACTTGACGAAGAAAACCAGGAGTTGACGCGCAAGCTGCAGCAGCTGCACGCTATTCCTGACGAAAGCGCCTATTCAGTCGAGAACCTCATGGTTGGCAAGCGGGTAGCTATTTTCGGCGGAGTCGGCCGCGACCATTACTGGCCGATTCTCAAAGAAGCCGGCGTCGATAACGAGGATTATGAATGGTATGAAGGCTATCACACCATCAGTCAGGCGCGCACCGCCGAGATAGTAGGGCGCTGCGACCTGGTGGTAGTCGTTACTGCCTACGCCGGACATCTGCTGCTCTATCAGGTACGCCCGTGCATACAACCGCACCAGCATTTTTTCAAAATTCACAAGAGTGG
>CAZMWO010000003.1:0-15454 GCA_964569565.1 uncultured bacterium
ACTTTCTGCCTCTGCCGGATGGCCGATGGTTGATTCTGATCGGCGACGTTACCGGACATGGCGTCAGTTCAGCTATGGTGACTACCATGATCAAGGCGGTTGTGACCGATTATGCGTCGAACAGCGGTTTTTCGCTCCCTGCCATGTTTACCTGCCTCAATGAGCTGCTGTACACTCAGTTCCGCCGCAAAAAATGCATGACTCTTTTTGCGGCTGTCATCGATGGTGCTGCCGGCCGCATTGACTGTATAAATTCAGGACACCCGCTGCCTCTGCATTTTTCTGACGGCAAACGTCTGCAGTTTCCTCAGCTATGCCGACCTCCTCTTGGCTTCAGCCTGCGCAACAACGTCTTTCCTGAAGCGACGATAAAGATGGCTCCAGGCGACTGTCTGGTGCTCTATACAGACATTCTGATCGAAACCGCAGACCAGACCGGCAAACCTTATGGCTCAGACGGTTTCGCGGGAATATGCAGCAGATATCTGCATCTGCCGCCATCTCAGATGCGCGCCGGCATTATTGCCACAGTAAAAAGTGCTGCTGCAGCTGAGCTCGATGATGACCTCACCCTGATAATTCTACAGCGCAATAACAGTCTGGCGGCAACCTGAACAATCAGTGCTGCACCGGCCGGTAATCATTGATAAGCGCACGATTCTCAGGCAGGCTGTCAAGATAGACGAAGCGTCTGAACCTGTGCTGTTCGGTGGTGTCCGGCGGCGTGCTCACTTCGAGATCGACGAGCAGTACGGCTGCATTTTGCGGCTCGACCCGGACCAGCTGGCACGACAGTTTTATCAGACGATCCGGATACAGGTGGTGATCGTTGCCTTCACTGCTGCGGATCAGTCCGCGTCCATCTTCCGGCAGGTGGTAGCTTACGGCGCTCAGCCCGGGGTTGGCGCTGTCGCTTTCCCAGTATAGTTTTTCAAGTTCAAGATTTCCGGCAGCCAGCTGTGTTTCATCAGAAACGATGGCTGTCGCCTGCTTCAGATCGATCAGAATCTGCTGCAGAACAATGTCGGCAGCGAGCAGGTTGGTCAGGTGACTGCTGCCGGTTTTCGACATCTGCAGAGCGCTTACCATCATACGGCTCACAGCCAGAAAAATCACTGCCGCAATGGCAGCCGAAACCACTGCTTCTATCAGCGTAATGCCTGACTTCTTGAATTTATCTGGGTGCATGCATGATTCCTGTGAGCCTGAGACTACGGTTCTGCTGATCGGCTACCCAGCTTACTTCAACCATTACCGTCCGATATTGCAAAGGCCATTCAGAGTTGTGCGCCGGCGCCAGATCGTCGATAAAAAGCCGGCGGCTGAAACGCGGTTCGACAGTAGTGGTTTCGCTTTCGATGGTGATCGCCGGAACTTCGATGCCGGCTTCATCAGTTGGGGAATGGGCATCGAAGCCGGTTGCTGTAACATAGTCAAAAAGCTCGGCGGCATACTGTTGCGCGTAAATTTCGTCGCGGGTTCTGATGGTGCCGATGTTGCTGCGCGAGAAAAACCACATCAGCGGAATCAGCCCGATTGCCATGATGACAATGGCGATTATCAGTTCGATAAACGAAAAACCACGGTTCTGGCTGCAATTGCGCATCATCTTATCTCCTGCGGCAATTGTCCGAAGCAGAAAGTCAGCAGCCGTGATTCTTCCGACAGACCATCGCTGCCGGCCGGCCTGGCCGCCAGCGCCGGAAAATAGACGAGACTGGTTCCCTGAAAGGTCACCGCCTCAGCGCTGTTGCGCAAAAGTTTTTTCATGGCCAGCGCACCCCGTATTTCGGCCGGTGGAGCAATAAAAGAAACCCGGCCGTTTTCGCCCGGGCCGGCATAGGCGATTATCCCCGCCTGAACGGTAGCGTCTGGCGGAGTTTTGAATACGATGTTGCCGTTGAGCGTAACCAGATAAAGCAGGCAGTTGTCGCGGAATCCGGCAGGTTTTACCGGAGCTTCGATGACAAGATCACCGCTTTCGACAACTATGCCACCAGACGACATGTATTCAAGTGGCTGTTTTATCGTGATGCCGGCAGAGAAGCGTAGCCAGCCATCGGCAATCAGGCGGTTCTGGCTGACCAGTCCCTGCTCCTTCAGCAGTTTCATCGCATCGTTTTCTTCTGCATTGTCGAAGTAATATGAGGCTTTTGCCTCATCGGCAAAGCCTTTGGCAAATGCATCCATAGATTTCAGATCGCCGGCTTCCGGGTAAATACCGGCGAAGACACCGGGAACCTGATGGGTGCCCTCATGGCTGGAACTTTTGACAAAAAGTTTGAGAGGATCAGAATCAGGAAACAGTTCGACAGAATCCGGGTTGGTTTGAGTATGCAGAAAGCCGAGAGCCTGGTTATACGGGCGGTGCCTGATGCGAGACCCGTATCTGGTGACATACTTTTTATATGAAGCGAGGCTGTTGTCAAGCCCGAACGCTATTCTCAGATCGTCATACTCGGGCAGGTTGATGCAGTTGAAGTAGTAGGCAGCCGGCAGCATGGGAGCCTTATAAGAAAGGCTTTTCAGATATTGCGGTCTGGAAGGTATGCCATTATCAAGTTTCATGCTGCTTATTGTCAGATACTGGCTCAGTACATGGCCTTGCACCAGTGTGGGAGACGGGCGCGCCTGCACGCCATAAAGCCTGAACAGCGAGCTGTAGCGCATGCGGCCTTCCTGTATCTGCTTCAAGCCAAAATAGCCTGATTCAACCATGCTGTAAAACGAAAGGTTGCATTCATCCAGTTCGTCTGAGACGCCCTGATCGAGCAGGCTTATCAGCATTCTGCCCTTGTCGGGCACAAAGCCGTCGTAAACCGGGTAAGCCCCATATTGTGCAATTCGGAAGAACTGAAAGCCTTCGCCGGAGTTTGAATTGGGTGCATTTATATCGGATCGCGCAAGGTTGAGGAAGATCGAACTGTTGCCTCCGAGGTATACCAGGCCGCGATCGTCTTCGACAAAGTTCCGGAACTCAAGTTTGACCGGCAGATTGAGAATTCCGTCGTTGTTCAATATGAGTGGCCGTGCTTTTGAACGGGTTTCGGCGAGATTGCCGGAACTGTCGACGCTGACCTGATTATAGTCGGCATCATAGTCACTGCTGCTGAGCGCGGCATTTTCGATGTAAAGATTGTATTTGGAAAGCACTGGAACATGTGCGGCCGAAATGCGAAGAGGGCAGGAATAGCTGAAATCCAGCGTGGTTGTCTGGCTTTCGCTGTGGACAGTGGCAAGACTGACAATTATGCGGATATTGCCGCTTTTGTCGCGGGTATAGGCATCAGGAGCGGCGCCGGTCGCTGTAAAATCATCGCGCCAGACCGCTACGGAGATGGTTTCTTCGATCTCATCGCCGTAGCCGGCGGTATGCCAGAGTTGCTCGAGGAGCAGCGAGAAATGACCGGTATCTTCTTCATCGAGGGGCAGCTGAAAATGCCTGACCGTATCGAATTTGCTCAATGGCTGCGAAAGGTAAGCAAAAAGCATTGCCATGGAGGAGCCCGGTGCCGGCCAGGCACGCAGATCCGGTGAATTGTGGTTGAGCTGGGCCGAGTATTTAAGTTTGTGCGCGGCCAGTGTCGCCAGTGCTGCCGCAAATTCGCCAAGTTTCTGCTTTTTGCCGATCTTGTCAGCAGTGGTGGCCTGATGGCTTAAGAACCGTGAATAGCCGATGGCAAAAAGAAACATGCAGAACATCACTGCGGTGGTTATCAGCAGAATCGATCCGGTTCGCTGGTGGCGGGCTTCTGGTAAGGTCAAGGGGCGATCTCTCCGTCGATGTCGATTTCGTGTACTATATTGTCTTCAAGCAGTTGCTGGCGCTCAGGCAGCTTACGGTTGAGGGTTTCAGGTATTTCACCCTCGCTTTGCATATCGAGCGACAGTGGCCTGCCCAGACTGGTGCTTTCGACAGTGTCAAAGTCGGTTACCGTCAGGTAGCTTGCCCATACATAACCGCTTTTCGGCGACGATATCTTGAACCAGTTGCCGGAAGTGCCCTCGATTGTTACCGTATCACCGTTAACAACATGCCCTTTTACCGGGTATTCCATGCCCGGCCCCTCGCGTACTATCAGACAGCCATTATAAGGCTCCTGCACAGGCACATTTTTGACTACGCCCTGGCGAGGTATGTTTAATTCGGCAGCAGCGGCGTGAAAAGTTATCAGAGCTAACCCCGCCGTCAGCGCAAGAAAAATGAAATTCAACAGAACTGATGGTAATTTGTTCATCGCTGGTTCTCCTGAACTGGCAATAAGGTAGATTCAATGCGGCTGGCATTGACACTGTCGATTTTGACCCGGCCATTGAAGTGCTGGTTTTTGCGAAGGGGCAGAACCCCGCGGTCGTGTCTGATCAGAACGTAAGACTTCAGGGCAGGGCTTTTCAGCAGAAGGCTGTCAGGATAATTCTCTTCGATACGACCGAATACCGCCCGTTCCTGGCCGGCCTCGGCCGGTTGCCGCCAGTGCTCGAAGCGGTGCAGAGAAACGGTTTCCCGGTCGGCTGCAGCTGCTATTGTGGCTGAAGACTGCTGTTCTGAACTGTCGCCAGAATGATCTGCCGGCCCTCCTGCGAGCAGAAAGGCGCTGAGCAGCATGATCATCAGGCCGGCCAATGCCGCCTGTGAAAAAGTTGAGAGCTGTTGCAGCCAGATGTAGGCCCTTTTTATGCCGGAAAGGGCTCCCGTTTGCAGCTGACGGGCGATTTTTTTTGCTGTCGCCGCCACTTCGGCATCTTTGTCAGATGTCAGTGTTGTCATCTGTTCTGCAAGATCACCGGGGTTGATGGCATGCAGACAGCAAATTGCGGCGCATCTGATTTCTGACCGTGAGTGGCGCAGAAGCCTGCTGACAGAAGCCGAAAATGCAGGTCTGGCCGTTAAAGCAATAAATTTCAACATGAAGGGCAGAACAGTTTCCGGCCAGCTGGTCCAGCGCATTTGCTGCAGCATGGGAGCGGTCAGTCGCGCCGCTTCGGGAGTCATTTTTGCCAGGCAGGCTGCGATTTCGTTCCAGTTCGGAACTTTCTGGGCCAGATTATTTTTGAGTGTCTGAACTGGTGAGAAAGATCTGCGACTCTGCTGCTCGATGGCGACCTGTGCGCTCTGCAGCGCAAAAAGAGGCAACTCGCCGGGTTCTTCATTGATGAGGGTACATAGTTCTTCGCGCTCGAGGCTGCGGCTGGCGATTGCTTCGACAATCAGCTGAATGCGCGCAAATGACGGGGAAGCGGAGTATTGCGAGACAAACTTTGATTTTCTCCGCGTTTCCGCTTCAGTTTTGACCGATTCAGGCTGCGGTGGACAGGCCTGTTGTTGCAGCTGTCCTGCGATAGTCTTTTCGGCGCGGCCGAGCATGATTTCTTCCTGGCTGAAATCGCAGGTCTCGCCGCGGTTTTCAGCCTCGTCTGGCGTGATGCCGGCATTCAGGCAGAGCTGGTTGAGCAGTTCCTGGCGGTCGTTGCAGCTGTCTGTCTGTCGTGCCTGTTTGAGTAATTGCATCAGCTGCGCGCGCGGCAGAGGTTCGCTGAGTTGTGACCCGATCAGATCGAGCAGTTCTTTTTCGCTTTCCTGAATCAGGGTTCTCAGCAGCAACGGTCTGGCAAAAGCCGGGTCAAGGCGGGAGAGCACCATTATGCCGGTGCGCCGCCGCGCCGGGCTGGCTGAGCAGAGATATTGTTCGAGCATTTTTTCAGCCGTTACCGGGCTGATTTTTGCCATGGCCGAGAGAGCCGCGATTTGTGTGCCAATGTCTCTGATTCTGAGCAATGCGGTGAAATGCGGTTGCAGAAAGGCGGGGTCCAATGCTGCAAGACATTCGACTATCGGCTGCAGGGTCTCTGCCGGCAGATCGAGCGAAAACTTCTGTTTGAGCAGATTGACTGCCCCGGCCAGATCAGCTTCGCTCTGCAGTTGCCGGTCTCGAACGGCGGCACTCAGGGCTGCCAGCTGTTTCTGCTCTGCCGTCTGGGTTGCTTCGGACAGCAGCCGGCCGGCGTATTCATCGTGAGCTTCGTCGATCAGCCGGAGCCTGCCCAGAAATTCACACTGCTGAACCAGTATGTTTTTTATGACCGGTGCCTTTTCGGCTGTGGCAGCAACGGCAATAGTCGAAACAGATCTGGCGATCTCGATGTCAGGGTTGATGATCAGCAGTTGCCCGGCCTGAACCAGCAGGGCCGGCTCGCTTTCTCTGATGAGGAAACGTATCAGCGCGAGTTTGATACGATCGAAGGGTAGAAAAAATGCATGTGCCAGAGCAGCGCGGCGCTCATCGACAGCATCTGATTCGAGCATGCTTTCGAGCTGAAGCAGCGCTTCTTCAGGGTGCCAGCGGTAGAGAAGCCTGATTGCGCGAGACCTGATACCGGCAGATTCACTCGTAAGAAGCGGAAAAAGAAAGTTGCGCAGGCTGTCTGGCTGGATGCGACTCAATCCTTCGATCGCCAGAATGGTGACAGCCGGGTTGGCGTGCGCACACCAGGACTCGAGCAGGGCGACATCCTGACTGTCGCCAAAGCGGCTGTAAAACCCGACGAGCACCGGAAGCAGATTGCCCGGCAGGCTTGCCAGGTTTGCCTGACGCAGAATGGTAATAATTGCGGCAGAAGTCTGACGGTCGGCCTGCAACAGCAATCGCAGAATACGGGGCCAGTCAGGTTGCCGGTGATCGAGCAATTCAGCCAGTTCTGCCGGATTTACAGAACTGGCTGATTTTTCAGGGTATGCGAGCCAGTTAAGATAAAGCTTCAGAGCCGGATCTGACTCTTTTTCGGCCGCCTGGCGCAGCTTCTCGGGAACGGTTTCACTGCCGGTAAGATCCTGCAGCCTGAGAATAGCGAACAGTTTGACCGCCAGATCATCGGCGTCGAGGTTGTTGAGTATCGGTGAAAGACTTGCCAAGTAATTAAAGCCGCCTACCAGAGAAAGGGCAGAGCCATGCGGATCTGTTTGAGAATCTCGGCTACCAGCTGTTTAAGTGCTGCTTCATTTTCTGGGGGAGGAGCCTGGGTTACCGGCGGAGTTGCTGGCTGCGAAGTATTTGTATCTGTTGTCCCGGGCGGTGTGGCCGCAGTGCCGTTGCCTGATCCGGTCGGGGGTGGCTTAACTGCAGTGCCTGTGCCTGATCCGGCGCTGCCGGTGTTTTCACCCGCAGGCGTCGGCGTGGTGCCCATCGCCTCGGCAACCGAGTAGTAGATGGCGATGTGGTGAAGCTTGCGATTCTGTATCTTGATCGAGTCGACACCCTGATTGCCATCTATGGTAACGACATCTGTACCGTCAATAGATTTGATGATGCAGTGATGATTTTTTGCATTGAATTCTTTTTTGATGATCACCAGATCGCCGGGGCCCATGTTGGCGGTGTCGCCGCGGTATTTGCAGCCGATCAGCCTGGTGTTCCAGTATACCGGCAGTCCGGCTTTCTGCCAGGCCCAGGTGCCGAATATGCCACACCAGTCATTGATTTTTTTGCCAACGGTCTGAAGGGTGCTGATCCAGCCCGGTTTTTCCTTTTGCATATCATTGACCCGGTAGGCAGCTTCGTAAAATTCTTTGAGATGTTGCCAGCCAACGCGGTAACCATCGTCACCTCTGCGTTCGTGCACGGTTCCGACCTTGCTTTCAGCCAGTTCGACAATGCGCTGGCGCATGGCGCTGACATCATCGAGAGGCTTGTTGTCGGCCGGTTGTTGCGGTTCGGCATCGTTGTCGATTTCATCGGGTTGCGTTACCAGTGGCAGATCCAGCGGTGGCATTTCTTCGACCATCTCATCGAGTGACTGACCTGACAGGGGCGCGAACATAACGACAAGCAAAAGCACTGCTGACAGAAAATAAAGCTTCATGGCTCCTCCTGCTGAGAACATACTGCACTAAGTTGTCTGATCATGATAACATAATATGGGTATTGTTCTAAATTGCCTTAACATATTCTATTTACCGGAGATTTTCATGAAGAGAGTGTGTCTGCTGCTCGTATTGCTGCTAATCTGCAGCCTTAACCCCGTTCATTCGCAAAGTCTCGAAGAGATGGTCGAAGGTGTGCCGCCTGGAGAACTCAAACTGGTTGATGTTCACCCGGATGAGCGCGATGGAAAAAAATCTCTGGCAGAAGAATTTGCCGAAAGTATTATGCCTTCAGCTTCTGGTATGCCTTCTTTTGAGGGCCTGTTCAATTTCATAAAGTCCCTGATCGCCGAGCTTTTTGGCAGAGAAATCGAACCCGAGCCGTTGAAGCCGGTTACCGGAACACGGCCAGACGAAATTGTCACCACCACCGGCAGTGGCGAAGAGACGCATCCGCCGAAGGAACCTGAAGACACCAGACCATTGAGCGGTTATGAAGCTATACCCATACGTGCTGGTGCCGCAGGTTCCGGCAGCGAATTCATGAAACGCACAGAGAAGATGACGCCGGAGCAGCGCGAAGAAGCTATTCTGGCAGAGATTCTCGCCGGCAATATTCCCTCATTCCTGCGTAATTTCAAGGAAATCGAAATCAGTCGTAAACTTAAAGACGGCAAGGTGCATGTGATCAAATATAAGGTTATGCCCGACGTGTTGGCAATCGGCAATGACAGTGATTTTGTGCGCATGCCGATGAGCCCGCTGGCCGCGCAGACGATTGCCGACAAATTTGGCTGCATACTGCCGACAACTCAGATGTCTGACGATATTTACAAGAGTGCTGAGACGAAACTGACCCCTTCGCCGATGTCTGGCGGCCAGTATAAATTCTGGGAGCAGCGCATGACCACGAACGAGTTTTATACAGAGCATCAGCGGCTGGTTGAAGAAAAGTGTCGCAAGGCCGGGCATCAGAACGGCATGCTTATCGCCGGTCATAAGAAAGATGTAGTCATCAGCAATTTCCTCAATTCACACAAGGATAACGTGGTGATATACGGCTGGCATGATTCGCGTAACGGCGGCAAGCCGATACAGGGCTATGGCTGGAGTCACGAGGTGACTTATGCCGACTACAGTCACGGAATAAGATTGATCGCCAATGAGGTCGAGGTCGATGGCGAAAAGATGGACATCAAAGATGTTCTCGCCGACAAGACGCTCTCGCAGCTGCTCAGCAAAGAGGGGCCGGTAAAGAACACCAGGGCGCATCGCAAGTAGAATCAGCTTATAAGAGCCGCACCAGTCAGATTTGGCCGGTGCGGCTTTTTGTTTGCCCCGATAATCGAACCCGATAGCGATAGCGAACCCGATATCGATAGCGAACCCGATAGCGATAGCGAATCCGATTTAAGATGGGCTGGATGATTTTGAGAAATGTGTCGATGAATATAGTAAGAGTTATAACAGGAGGGTGTATAGAGTATGGAACCTTGGAATAGCTTCTCAGATTCGCGTATAGTTTACAATTCGTTCATGCGCCGGGCCAAAGATGGCTCGAATTCAAAGAAAGAAGGAAATGCTGTTGAGAGAATCTTCGATCCTCAGTCGCTCGATGATGGCTGCATGGATAAAAGTCTCATGTTAACAGCGTTTTCTGCCTGAATTCATGGAAGAAGTCCGCGCAGGAGGCGTTATATTATATAACGAAAAGCTCCTGGAATACGACCCCCTGACCGAAAAGCAGGAAGGGGGTCGTCTGTCGTTGATTATCGATCAGCTGCAGAAGAATGGCCTGTGGGAAGGTGTCGTGCGCCCGGCCGATATTGCGCCGATGAAGCGGTTGCGCGACATTCATGACCCTGAGTTTCTCAATGATCTGCATCGTCGCAGCTACAGCGGTGTCGAGCAGCTTGACGACCACACGCCGTTGATCAAGGAATCGTTCGAGATCGCGCGTTTTGGCGCTGGTTGCGTGCTCGATGCGGTAGATCTGATCATGAGCGGTCAGGCCGAACGGGCCTTCTGTCTGACAGCGATGCCGGGACACCATGCCGGCCGCGCTTCATCAGGGTTTGGCAGTCTGGTTAATCCGATAGCTGCCGGCGCTCACTATCTTACCAAAAAATTTGCGCTCAAGCGCGTGGCGGTGATCGATCTTGACGCCGAACATGGCAGCGGCACCCAGGAGATTTTTTATCATCGCAAGGACGTGATGACTATTTCCCTGCATGAATATCCTGGTGTTACCGGTACAGGTCATTACGAAGAGCTTGGCCAGAAGGGCGCGCTTGGCTACAATTTGAACATACCTTTTGTTTCGGGCTATGGCGACCGCGAATACCGTGTCTGTCTCAAAGAACTGGTCGAAAAAATACTTGCCCAGTTTCAGCCCGAATTCATTTTGCTCGGATATGGCAGCAATGTGCTGATCGACGACCCCAATTCTCACCTGAGAGTAACCGAAGAGGGGCTTCTAAATATTGTCTCGCAGGTCAAAGATATGGCTGACAGGTTTTGTTCTGGCAGAATTCTGTCGGTTCTCGAGGGTGGAACCCCTGGCAACCTGATGGCGAGAGCAACTGCGCAACATGTAAGTTTATTGCTCAACAATTTGATCATGTCGGTCGATAAGGTAAACAAAGATGAACTTATATCTTATGCAGACTGGTACAGCTATGCAAAATTGCTTAAAGCACAGTTCAAAAAATTCTGGAAACTATAATTCATCCAAATTTTCGGAGAGACCTGGAGGTCAGAGATGATGGGATTTAACACATTCCGGGCCAAAGATCCTGTTCTTGCAGTCATATTGTCGATGGGACTTGTCTTTGCAGCACCTGCAATGTCAAAGGCTCAGCAGGGTGACTGGGAAGAAGTTGGTCCAGCCGGACACAGCGCCCAGCAATTGATGTCGGCACCACCGCGAGTGGTGGCACCTGCCCTTGGCCAGACCAGCTATCGGCCTCCGGTTGAGCCGCCTGCAAATGTTTCCAGCAATGCTGGTGTGGCAGCAGCAAACCATGCCACTCAGAGCCATTATGTGGTTCAGGCCGGCGATACGTTGCCCAAGATTGCCATGAAGGTTTTCGGCGATGCAAATCGCTGGCAGGATCTGATGGTGCTCAACAACATTGAAAACGGTAATCGTATTTTTGTTGGGCAGAAGCTGATCACTGCTGCCAGTAATTCCAGTGCCGCGCCTGCCATACAGGCAGCCACTCAGAACTTTCAGCAGCATGCCAACAATGCTCAGCAATATGCCGCCAACCAGCTGCAGCGCTCGCAAGCTAACGTTCAGCAGGCACAGAGTCAGGCCAGAAAAGTGCAGCAGCAGGCGCAGAAAACTCAGAACCAGGTTCAGCAGCAGGCCAGCCAGTTCAATGAGGCTGACTACGAAGTTGCCGCAAATATTATCGAAGAAACCGCAGTCTCCTCGGTGTCAGCCGATGCCGACGCTGATGCCAGCTTTTATGGTCAGACCGGCGGATCATACGTGATCAAAAATGGCGACACTCTCGGAACAATTGCCAAGAGACTGCTCGGCTCATCGCAGAAATGGCGGGAAATTGCCAGAGCCAATCCGACGATAAATCCGAACAAGCTCATGGTTGGCGAAACTCTCGTAATCCCGGGAGCGGTGCCAACTCAGCACGAAATGGGTATTCCTTCGGTTGAAGCACGTCCATTGTCTTCTCAGCCATGGCAGAGCGCAATGGCAGCTCCGCCGGCGCAGCAGTACCAACCGCAGCAACCGGCAATGAGCGCACCCTCATTCGATCCGCCACCACTTATGGCTCCCCCGCCGCCGCCGTCTAATTACGCACCCTATGGTGCTCCTCCGGCTCCCAGTGCCATGGATGCTTATGCTCCACCGGCAGCTCCTCCGGTATACAGCGGCGGTGGCATGACTCCGCCTCCTCCTCCGGTCAGCGTTCCAAATATCATGGAACCGCCGGCGGCTCCTTACATGAGCGCTCCCGTGCCGGGGCCGGCTCCTGCACCAGGTATGCCGGTTGCAGTCAGCACCCGCGACCTGTATCGTGAAGAGCGTTTCAGAATTCCTGATGAACTCAAGCCGACAGATTACACGCCATATTTCGTAAACTTCAACGGCTATCATGGTCTGTTCGAAACCGAATGTGCACTGCTGCCCTATCTGAGCACCTGGAACTTCGGTGTACAGATGAAATATGAGAATTATCGTTATCTCAACGGTGAGAAGGGCATTGTCGATGAGGGCTACGAACTTGTTGTTCCGGTTCACCTGACCTATTCAGGGAAGAAATTCTTCGCCGGCATGACTATTCCTTTCCAGAACTGGGAAGTAAAAGATGGCGTTAACAGCGCCGACCTGTCTGGCCTGCATGATCCTTCCCTTAAGGTTGGTTATCAGGTCTGGAAAAATCTTGATGGCGACCACGCGGTAACCGTGCATGCTGAGGGCAAATTCCCCGGTGGGAACTATAACAGACCGCAGCAGGAAATTGGCACTGTTGCTGATGGAACTACCAAGACCGGTTCGGTCATGGGCCCGGCCGGCGCCACCCGCGGTGCTGAAGTTCAGGTTGGCGGCGCTTATTCTGGTCGTCTCAACGAGAAGTGGGCAAGTCACCTCAATATGGCTCTTGCCAACAATCCTGAAGACAACATTACAAAGTTGATACTGCGCGGTGGCCTCGACTATCGTGTCAACAGACACTTTGCAATAATTGGCGAACTGACAAGCACTTCATACGACATCGATAACAGAGATCAGCTGATTTATATCAATACTCCAACTCCGGGCCTGCCTGCCGACAACAAGACGGCCGGCACCAATGTCGATATGGTGGTAGGTTTCACACTGTTCAATGACCGCTGGCAGGGCAATCTCGCTTTCCCGGTCGCTTTGCAGAAAGAGTTCGGTTATGGGCATGACTTCGGCGTGATATTCGGAGTCAATCACCGCTGGGACTGACATACCAGCATTCTCTTAAGATTTGACATAGCCCCGGCAGAGATGCCGGGGTTTTTCTATCCGGTGAACTTCGCAAGGCGTGGCTTTGAACTGGTTTATTGTCGCCATGGCTTCGCCTGCCGTGGTGTAGTATAATGCGAAGCGATGAAAGAATAAACTGACGGGAGGCGTAATGGTGACCAGATTTATAAAATTGAGTTTGGTGCTGGTCTGCTGCTGCCTTGTGCCGGCATTTTCCGCCGGAATAGCTGATTCAGAATCAGCATCACATTCGAACCAAGCAGCACAATACCAGATAATAAACACCTATATCGGTACCGGCTACAGCATTGTGCAGTTCAATCTGGGCGTGCTGTCGCACTACTCATACCTGGTTGTCAGCGAAGGTAAGGTGCTGGCAGTTGACCCGGGCCGTGATGTTCAGACTTATCTTGATTACGCGGCACGCGAAAAGCTTGAATGGGTAGGCACCTTTTTAACCCATTCGCACGCCGATTTCGTCGCCGGCCATCGTGAAATGGAATTTTCGACCGGAACGCCGATATTTGCCGGTCATAAGAGTGGCGCCATATACCCGCACCGGGCTGTCAAAGAAGACGATACAATAATCGTCGGCAGTGCGGTAATCAGAATAATGGAAACGCCCGGTCACACTCCCGACAGTCTTTGCGGCATAGTCAGTCCTGCTAATAACGTAACACAACAGGAATTCATTCTTTCAGGCGATACCCTCTTTGTGGGAAGCCTCGGCCGGCCTGATCTTATGGGCGGCAGTCATGCTGCCTCCGAACTTGCTGCAATGATGTTCGATACCTGGAACTACAAGCTCAGCAAGCTCTCTGACAATGCGGTGATCCTGCCGGCACATGGTGCCGGGTCGCTTTGCGGGGCAAATCTGCGCGATGAACCTTCCTCGACCATAGGTCAGGAAAAGGCTTCAAACCCATACATAAAGTTTGCCAAAGACCGAAGCGCCTTTATCGCCAACTACCTTACCGGTCTTGAACCTGCTCCCCGCTATTTTGCCGAAAATGCCAAGATCAATCAGATGGGCCCGGAGCGTGTCGAGTGGAGTGCGCCGTTTAATGAACGTTTGACCAGTCTCGATGGGTTGATCGAGCAGAATGACATCTACATCATCGACCTGCGTGAAGCCGACGAATATTCGCACAGGCATATTCCAAGATCGGTGAATGTAGCTTTACGCGGACGCCTGGAAACCTGGACAGGAATTATCGTGCCGTTCAACAGCAGGCTTATACTGACCGGCAGTGCCGACGAAATATACGAAGGAGCCCGGCGTCTGAAGCGGGTCGGCTACAATGCCGACTATATCATTTTCGAAGATTATCTGGCCGCCGGTGGTCAGACGGAAAGCGCAGAGATGGTAACGGCCGGCGATCTTTACCAGCAGATGCGTGATGGCCGTGCGCCAGTAGTGGTCGATGTTCGCAAGCCGGCTGAATGGATGGGCATGAAGATCGGCGAGGTTCTCAATATTCCGCTTGATAAGCTTGAAGCTGATGCTGCCCGCCGTCTGAACCGGCAGGAACCGGTTGTGGCCGTGTGTAATTCGGCATTCAGATCGAGCCTGGCGGTTGGGCTTTTCAAACGGGCCGGTTTTAAAAATGTGGTAAGCATGCAGGGCGGAGCTGAAGCCTGGATAGAAGCCGGTTTGCCGGTCATGCGGATTGCCGACTCTTCTGTTGCAACTGAGCCTTCGCAGGCCGCGAAAACTTTCAGAAATCCTGATCTGCCGGAACGGCTGGTGCCAGCTCAACTCCGGCAGATGCTCAAGGATCTGCCGGGGACCTTTGAGATAGTCGATATCAGACCGGCCGGGCAGGTGCGTGACTACAACCCGGTTGGCGCAGTTGCGGTTGATATCGTCGATCTTCTGGAGAACCAGTCCTGGCTTGCCGGAGATTTGCCGCTGGTAATCGTTGACCGGGACGGATCTCTCGCAATGATCGCAGCCGGCATTCTTTCACGAAAAACCCGGCGCCCGATCAAAGCTTTGCTGGGCGGGCTCGAAGCTTACTGGCAGCAGATCGAAACCGGTTTTATGCGTGACCGTATGATCGGTCCGGATAATGGCGCAGGGCAGCCAAAGCCGGCACAGCCGCAGAATCTTGCTCCGTCAACTGCACCTGCGATAAAAGAACCGGTTGCGCCACAGCCTTCTGGAAAACCTGTAAGAAAGGGGGCCGGCTGCTGATATGAATAACGAACAGCAGGGAAATCCTTATCTTAATCCCTATCTGGCCGGATTTCTGCTTGGTCTTACCCTTCTCACGTCCTTTCTCGTTCTGGGAACCGGGTTGGGAGCTTCCGGCGGCCTGGCAAGACTGTCGGCCTGGTGCGGGCTCTGCATCAACCCGGAACAGATACTCAACTCTGAGTATTTTGGCGCCTGGGGTGAGCAACCGCTCAAATATTATCTGGTATTCATGCTGGCCGGCATTTTGCTGGGCGGCTTTGTTTCGGCAGTAGTCAATCGTCGTGTCAGAATTCAGACCGAGCGTGGCGCTTCATACTCAGCCGGAAAACGTCTGGCACTGGCTCTGCTTGGCGGCATTATCGCAGGTTTTGCCAGCAGGCTTGCCCGTGGCTGCACTTCTGGTATGGCTCTGACC
>CAZMWO010000003.1:15464-30056 GCA_964569565.1 uncultured bacterium
CTCTGTTAACGACCGGGGGGGTCGCCTTTCTGCTCGCTACTTTTGCCGGCGGTTACCTGACCGCTTACATGTTCAGGAGGCAGTGGCATGATTGAAACTATTTTCAGCAGTAACAGCCTTAATTCCGCCAATGCCTTTCTCATCTCACTGGTTATCGGCGCTGCCTTTGGCTGGTGTCTCGAGCAGGCAGGCTTCGGCAGTTCACGCCGTCTTGCCGGCATTTTCTATTTCCGTGACATGGCCGTTCTCAAGGTAATGTTCAGCGCAGTCATCACCGCGATGCTCGGCCTGGGCTTCGCCTTTGCATTCGGTCTGGTAAGGCCTGACGCTCTTTACATTCCCGAGACCATTCTGGGTGCCCAGATTCTCGGAGGATTTCTCTTTGGCATCGGCTTTGTGATGGGCGGTTGGTGCCCAGGCACTGCGGTAGTTGGTGCCGTCAGCGGCAAGTTCGATGCCCTGGTGTTTTTGTTCGGTGCCTTGCTTGGCAGCTATGTCTTTAATTATTCGTACCCCTTGATCGAGCCGTTTTATAACTGGGGCGACATGGGAATCAGCTATATCTACCGGGAGACCGGTTTCGAGTTTGGCGATTTCGCACTGCTGGTGACGGTAATAGCAGTCATAGCCTTCTGGGTTTCAGAACTGATCGAAGAGAAATTCAGTTTCAGACGTATGGCCGAACGAAGTTCGGGTTTGTGGGCGTTCTCAGTATTCATGCTCATTGGCGCTGTAATTGTCATGGCGCTCGGCAGATCCGGAAGCACCGGTTACAAAGTCGTCGAAACAGGCATCTACGCAAGCGAAGTGCTCAAACGTGTCGAAATGGGCGAAGACCACATCGAACCTGAAGAGGTGGCGCGCCTGCTGCTTGCCGGTCAAAAGCGAATTGCGTTGGCCGATCTGCGCAGTCGCGAAGAATATGATGAATGGCATATCCCCGGGTCGTTTCACCTCCCGGTCAACAACGCTGTCAAGATTCTCGAACGTTATCGTGATTTCGACATGGTTGTCCTGGTTTCCAATGGTTCGGTACACCCCGGCCAGGCCTGGGTTGTGCTGCAGATTTTTGGCTATCGCAATGTAAAGGTAATGGCAGATGGCCTGCGTGGCTTTTTTGATCGAGTTCTTAAGCCTGCTTCTCTACGCATGGAGGAACTGTCTGAATCTGAACAGAACGAGATAAATCATTGGCGTACAATGTTTCTTGGCTCTGGAATGGCCGTCGGTGCATCTTCGCCGCCGGATGTCAGTTCTGAATAGTAAAGACTCAGTTGCGAGAGGAATCATTATTGTGAGTGCGCAGACCCTGTCGAGAGCACGGGTAACAAGGCATAGTTTTGTGGCTATTAATTTATGTAAAACAGGCAACCTCGTCTGAGACTGAATCTTTACACTGAACAAACATTGGGGTTGTATTATTTAAAAAACTTTGTTAAGCTTATAACAGTATCTTCTGAATGAAGTAATAAGTATCTGTATTTCTGTTCTTGTATCTTGGTTTTGTTTTCCGCTTCGCAACAGTATATGAGTATCGATTAACAAGGAGCGTAAATGCGTCGCATTCAAATTTTTGTTTTTGTCTTTCTGCTTTTGTCTTCTGCTTTTCTTGGAGCCCAGCAGGGTCGTCTGCATCTTTTCGACTCGCAGCTCGACAACATTGCTGACAGTTCCCTGAAGCAGACTCTGCGCAACAGCATTATCGCCGGACTGATAGAGAATCAGCACGACTTTGATCTCGCGGTTTTTCAGGCTGAAGCCGCTGCCAATCGCAACAACCCCGTCAGCTTTTCTGCTTATGGCAATCGCGATACCGCCAGCGTAGCTGACGAAATACGTCGGATATCGGCCGCTATACCCGGTCTTGACCGTGATGCGATGAAGGTCACCAAAAATCCCAAGTATAAAACCGGCGAAAACTACCTTTTCGAAGATGTCACCTCGAGTTTGCCACGCAGTTATGAAGCCTCTGTTGAATTATGCGAACTTTTCAATCCGAAGAATGGCACCAATGACGCTCCCAGACTCGCTAAAGAAATCGATACCTATCTTGAGTCCATCAAAAATGATCCGGTTATCAAACATGCCCTCACCAGCACCGGAACCACCATGGATGATCTCAAAAAGAACTGGTTCGGTTCAGGCCTTGGTTTTGAACATGTAGTTGCCGGCGAACTCAACGGCAAAAAGGTAAGTGGTTACCACTTCTGGTTCAAGTTCTATCACGACGAACGCGCCGGAAACACTCAGATTCGTGCTGTTACAGCTGATGTTGGCAATCCAAAAGCATTTACCGGCTCCTTCTATTGGGATCCGGACGGCGAAGACGGCCCGCTGCCGAATGGCTACAAATCTATTGGCGGTTTTTCAATCGGCAATTCAGTCCAGGCAATTCTCGCTCTTGGCCATATTGCCATGGAAGTATCACGCAAAAACGGCAGCATTCCAGGAGCTCTGCGCTTTCGCGCTAATATCAACGGCGCTGAGTCATACTGGCAGCTTTATACCATGAATGGCAACATCAGAAGCCTCTATCCGATCAAAGACACCAGAACTCAGAGCATCGATGAGTATTTCGAACTCGAAAGAGAACTGGTCGATACCGCTCATTCAGGTGAAACGCTGCACTGATTAAAACCCTGATTTAATCGAAAACTGGCACGCAGGTTCGCATTTTTTGCGAACCTGCGTCGCTTTCCAGTATCATTATATCGGCGTTGTAAAGTTCTTTGAGCGTGGCTGAATTGATTATGTCAGCCGAGTTGCCGCTCGCAATAATTCTGCCGGCGCGTATAAAAATAGCCCGATCAGATGTCCAGAGAGCGTGCTCCGGGTAATGCGTGGTTTTTACGCAGGTAATCCCGCTCTGGGCAAGCCGGCGCAGCTGTTTAAGCAGCATCAGCTGGTTGCCGTAATCCAGACCTGATACCGGCTCATCCATGATCAGAATCTCTGCCTGCTGCACCAGCGCGCGCGCAATCAGCACCAGTTGCTGTTCGCCACCACTGATCTCAGTGTAAGAACGTTCGGCGAGATGCTCGATGCCCATCTGGGCCAGGCTTTCTGCTGCGAGACGGTAGTCTTTGTCGGAGATCCGGCAGAAAATATTCGAATAGGGAATGCGTCCGAGGCTTACGATATCGATTACCCGGTAAGAAAATACCGCAGCGTGCCGCTGTGGTACATAGGCCATTTTCTTCGCCCGCATGGCAAGATCGATCTCGGCAAGTGGTGTCCCGCCCAGAATCACACTACCGTTGTCCGGTTTGAGAAATCCCAGCATGAGTTTCAGCAGGGTGGTCTTGCCACTGCCATTGGGGCCCAAAATAGAAGTCACGGTGCCGGCTTCGATATTGAATGAAACATCGTCAACCGCCTTCTGCGAGCCCCATGCAAAACTGAGATTTTCGACGCTGAGAGGAAACATCAGTTCCACCTGCTTTCTGTCTTACTCAGCACGAGTATGAAAAATGGCACACCCATAAGCGATGTCATTATGCCAATTGGAATTTCGCCATAAAATGCTGTACGGCAGATGTTGTCGACGATCAGCAGGTAGATTGCCCCGATAAACGCAGAGACTGGCAGCAGTCGGCGATTGTCAGGGCCGCAGATCATTCGCGCAATGTGCGGTATCATCAGCCCGACCCAGCCGACCATGCCGCCAAGAGCGACAGTGAGCGAGCTGATAAGGGTGGTGACTATGATGAGCAGCATTCTGATGCGCTTTACATCAACTCCCAGACTTGCTGCTTCTTCGTCACCCATGCTCAAAACATTCAGATAGCCTGACATCGCTATGAGCAGAACCAGGCCGAAGCCGACAAACGGCAGAACCATCGCTGCCGCAGAACTCGAAACTGCCGAAAAACCGCCCATCAGCCAGTAGACTATTGCCGGCAGCTGATTCTGCGTGTCGGCGATGAATTTAATCACTGAAAGCAGTGCCGTAAAAAGAGACGAACTGATGACCCCGCCCATAATCAGCATGATCAGACGATTTCCAGGAAAAAAATGCGCGAGCAGAACAGCCATACCGACCGCGGCAATGCCAAAAACAAAGGCGAGCAGTTGAGCAATCAAAATGTTATTGCTCAACAGCATCCCGAGAGATGCCCCGAAAGCCGCGCCGGCCAGAACGCCCAGCAGTGCGGGCGATACCAGCGGATTCATGAACATGCTCTGATAAGCTGCTCCAGAGGTCGCCAGCGCGGCTCCGCACAGAATGACGGTTAAAATTCTCGGCAGCCTGATCTGGTTGACAACTGTTTTGAAAGTTTCTGCTTTCTCCGGTGCAATGCCGAGTTTCCCGGCATCGAAGCCGACCAGTACCGCTGACCATGGAATGCTGATTGTTCCGATGTGCAGCGAGATGTAGGTGGTTGCCATAAGTATGGCAAGCAGCAACAACAGAGTGATTTGGAATTTTGAACCAGTCATGACGCGCCTGTGCAATAGGTTAAAGCCGAATGATAAGCTGAATTTGCCAATCAGTAAAGCAAAATATCTATATAAAATCAGCGGCTTGCTCAGAGAATTACAAGATTTAACTGCTGAAGATAAATTGGGTGTATATTAGCCTGGATAGATGTCTTCTGCCTCGTGATTATCTGGAGTTATATGAAAAGAATATTGCAGTGCCTGATGATTCTTGTGTTGTGCCCGTTTATGCTTAATGCCGGAACAGATGACGACATGTTCAACAAAGCCCACGAATTGAGTTATGAAGGGCAGTTGAACAAAGCTAGAACGCTTATGGAAGGTGAAGCCGAAGCCAGGGCCGCAGCAGAACCTGCCAGAGATGGCAGTTGGGATGATACCGTCATGATACTCGCAATGCTGTGGGGTGCCCTGGGCACCGGGTACTTCATCTATGGCAAAAAGGTGGCAAAGGCCGGCTTTCTAGTCTGCGGAATCGGACTTGTCGTTTTCCCGATGTTTGTAAGCAACGTTCTATATAGCGCTGTTGCAGGCGTTCTGTTGTCTATTATTCCCTTTAAAGTAGAAATATAGAACGCAGTTACAGATTGGTATATTTTGTCGCTTTGCCGCGGCATTTGTCGACAGGGTAGCGTTCCGCGTTTTTTTTCATTTTGGCATCGATAGCTTCGTACATGTCGATGCCAAGGTCATCGGCAAGCAGCATCAGGTAGACGACGGTGTCGGCAATCTCATCAGCGAATCTCTGCTTGTTTCTTTTGACTTCTGTTGTGACTTCTTCATCGGTCTTCCAGAGAAATTCCTGCATCAGCTCGGCGGCTTCTATTGCAGCTGCCATGGCCATATCTTTGGGTTTATGAAATTTTTCCCAGTTGCGTTCCTGGCGGAATATAATCAGCTTTTTGAGCAGTTCCTGATATGTCTTCATCTGTTGCCTCGATTTCTGAATGTTTCAGGTTTGACGTTTGCTGGTAGTTCTGCCGGTATTGTAACATTTCTCGTCGGCGAATAGTAGCCTCGTTCAGCTTCGACCGTCACCGACATGGTAAATGGCTTTTTTCCTGATTCCTGCCATTTGCTCAAAAAAGAGGATACATCATCAGATGCTGGAGTGATACTGAAACGGCATTCTGCACCAGAAGCCGCAAGCTGCATGATGGCCCGGAAAGAGCCTTTGGTAATCGCATAATCAAGCGGAGTCAGACCTTTTATATCAGGAGCATCCAATTTAGCCCTGTTATCCGGATTTTCAGCAAACTTTGCAATTATCTGGTCCTGGTTCTTGAGAGCGGCCAGGTGAATCGCGTTCTTGCCGCTTTTTCCGGCTGCGCCGGCATCGGCCCCGCTTTCTATAAGATAAAGGGCAATCTTGTAGTGACCTTTGTCCATGGCGTGCATTGTCGCTGTCATATCGTTCCAGGTGACGAGATCGGGGTTGGCTCCATTTGCCAGCAGAATTTCGAGTTCATTTTTGAGCGCATATCTTGCGGCATAAGCAACCGGAGTCATTCCGAATCCGTCTTTCTGATTTGAGTTAAGCTGCTCTTTCGGCATTTTTTTGAGCAGGTCGGCCCGGTTACGTATTACTGCATTGTGTAAAGGATAATGATATCTGTGGTAAATGTCGTAAAAAGCTACGCTTACCGCTCCGACAGTGTGCGAAGATTCCCGCCAGATGCCATAACGGCGGTAGCAGGCGTCGTCAGTCATCACGTGCCAGAAAGCTGGATAAATACATAACAGCAGCCATGGCACAGTAAACAGGGTGGTTATAAGAGTTGGCAGACATCCCAGTTGTTTGGCTGTGCGATATTTCATTTTCTGCTGATTCATTGTTGCTCTTTTTTCAGCAGCTCAGTCAGGCTGTTTTTTATAAAGCTTGATTGAACCGATGATATCAGGATCGCCGGGTAATGGGTAAATTGAGATGCCCTGCGCAGGGAAGTGATGTCCTGGAGATCCGGCATTCTCCTGAGGGATTCCGAGGCGGATCCGGGCTTCACGGACAGAGCTGCCAACTGACAGACCCTCCTGCGTAGACAGGGGTCCAAGAATTTTACTGTGCGGGCTGGTGAGGTTTACCTGCAGGACTATTTTGCCGGCAGGGTCAGTTTGTAATGCGATACCAGAATAGATCAGCTGCTGTCCTGCGGCTGACTTTATGCTCGCCAGAGGCTTGCCAAGATTTCCGGTAATCGCTTCGATATCTTTGCCTATGTAGTCTGAAACCAATATTTTGCCGGCAGTTGGCACATTTGCGGCTGGCGAAGATGCTTCTGCCAATGCCGTCTGTGTCTGCGAAGCAACCGGATCAGCTGGTGCCTTGCTGACTGGTAATGGCTGCGAGATAACAGGAAGGTGGATTCTGACCGGTGCGGGCGCGTCAATTTTGTCTGAACTGGTAGCAGAAGCTAGAATGCTGTTCTCGTCAAGCGACGGAATGCGGCTGGGAAGAGGTACAAGAACATAAGATTGCGGTCTGGGCGAGATTGGGCCGGGGTCAGCTGCCGTTTTTCTGCTGAGAGCAGCTTCTTTTTGTTTAAATAACGGCTTTTGCGGCTCCACTTTGATAAAATTATCAATGTCTTCAACCGGCTCAGGCTTTTCTGGTTCGGTAACCACTGCGACTACTGCTTCTGCGGGAGTATCGATTCTTATCGGCGAAGATGCCGGTATTTCAAGAGCCGCCGGGCTTATGTCGTTGGTTGAGGCAGTCATAGCCATGCTGGCAACCGGCTCAGGCGTGGTCGTTGTGGCCGGTATCGACGCAACCTGTGCAATCGGCTCAGGCGATTGCTGAACTGCCGCAATGGTGCTCTGATGGCCGGTTGGAATAGCTGGTGGTGGACCTGAAGGTGGGTCCAGCGGAGATGTCTCAGGACCGGGGGTTGCCGGAGTAAGCAACAGTTGAAAAACCGGCTGATTGGCAATCTTCAGGCTGGTGTTGAAAAGCCGCTCAGCGATAAAATCTCCAACCATGGCGGTTATGGCGATCAACAAAGCAACTATAACAGCACCAATGGCTGCCTGAAAAGCCGGCAGAACTGCGGCATCGACCAGTGAGAGAGCAGAGCGCTCGCAGTGTCTGGTAACCATGGTGCCGCTCATCTTTGGATCGATTACCAGTTCGACATTACGCGAGCCGTAGATAACATCAGCATCACGCAGGTAGCTCTCATGCAACGATTTAACCAGCCTGTTGGCGCTGTCGAGGCTGAGGCTATAGTCCGTCAGTCTTGACATGACTGCTTTGTCTGTGAGCACCAGAACGGCGTAGCGTTGCGGCGAGTCGGCAAAAACATTGCGCCAGATTGGTGCCGCCCGCGATGAGACGCCGATTGCCCTTATTTCATCGAATGGTGCGACTACTTCTACCCTGGAAAACAGGCATCGGTTATAGATCTTAACTACCATACCTTTCTGCAGATCGATGATGCAGTGATCCTTGATCGCTTCTATTGGAATGGCGACGATCTCAAAAGCTGCACAGGCGAGCAGAAAGAAGAGAAGCTGATTGAAAAACAATGGCGGGTCGATGGCAAAAGGAAAAATCAGATTGATAGCAATGGCAAGAAGCTGAATGAAAAGAAAACTGAGGCAGAGAAACCTGGCCCAGCTGGCAATTCTTTCGACAAAGCCGGTGCAGATGAATTCATGGCGCAGCGGAATTTCATTTTCAGCATCCAGTGATGGTATTGTCGTCATATTTTCCTCTTGAAGAACCGTTATTTGATAAGGTGAAGGCGCTGTTTCGGCTTCTCTGTAGGCGGTGCCAGCCTTTCAACGATAAGAAGCATGGCTCCTTCATCGTATTTGACGCGGGCGCTATTACTCATTATAACATTGCTGAGGGTAAGAGTTGAACCAGATTCGACTCTGCTGTTCCGCAGGTTGAACTTGAATCCCTCAATAGATAGACCGGTGACGAAATCGCTTATCGCGAGCAACGAGGCTCTGCACCCGGCCTTGCCATTTATGCTGCATGATTTTTCGACAAAACTGATTTCTTCGTCTCTGGTAAATATGCGGGCCTGAGGAAACCGCCGCAGAAGCTGGAGATTGAACATAGTCTGGTCGAGCCTGCCGCCGGTTGCCGCAAAAACGTGAATGTCGTTGTATCTCTGTTCACTGAGCATGTTCAGCAGAGCTTCTGCATCGCTGACATCTTTGTCGACCGGCAGTTCGACGAACCGGCACAGTTTTTCGAGCCGGCGTCTTGTCTGAATGCTTATCGAATCCATGTCACCCATCACCAGCTGAGGAACAATGCCGAGTCTGACGGCAAGATTCGCGCCTCCATCAGCGCAGAAGAAGTCGAAAGTTTCATATTCCTTGTTCAGCCTGAAAAAATCAGGTGACAGGTCATATTCGCCATTCAGCAGCACCACGGCACGCTCACTGCATGGTAGCGGTCGTGGTGTCTGTCCTGATTCCATGGTCATTGATCTCTCCGGCAAAAAGTACTGGCATATTAACAATTTTTGAATATTTAAGATATGGTAATAGAATAGCCGGGGTTTATCTACAGGCAAGCTTTATTTTTTGGGAAATAAGGACGATGACGACAGACAGAAGGAAACCACAGGGACGACGAGGATCGGTTGCCGGCGAGGGTGACCGTCGCAATCGCAACGACCGGCGGGATGCCGACCGCCGCGGTAAAACCATGAAAGATCGCGATGAAAAAATTGCCCGCCCGGCAAAAAGCTCTGGCTTTTCCGGAATCAAAGGCTTTTTTAAAATTGTAGCTATATTGTTTATGGCTTCGTTGGCGGTGTTCAGCCTGGTTTTTATCGTTTTTTTCGCGAATCTGGACTATTTCATGGGAAAGGCCGGCGAGCGCATTCTGATCGGCGCTGAGCGGGTGATAGTAGATCCATCGAGTCTGACCGACCGCAGCAGTCGTGCCAGCATAAATTTTCGCGTCAATAACCGTCTGCCGCTGAGTGTGGTACTGCAGAACATTACGTTCTCAATGCACCTTGGCGGATATCCCGTTGCCACAGATGCCTCTTTTATGCCGAGAACCCTGATCAAGGGTAATTCAGCCGCAACAGTGCCGGTGTGGTGTCAGGCCGATTCAATCATGACGCGGCGCGGTCTGCAGAAAATCATAGAAAATAAGCTACATCAGCCGGCGCCGGCAGTTATCTCGGTCCGCAGCAGCACTGTCGCCAATGATCTTCGAAAAGCGAGTGTTCTTGAAGGCACTGCCGAGTTCAGAATCTCGGCCGGTGGCATAGAAATACCTTTGCGGCGCCACTTCTCCATCGGAAAACCCTAGAAGAAACTGGCGATATCTTTATAGGTAACGAATACCAGCAGGCTCAGCAGGGCGATCATGCCGGCAAAATGCACGGTTTCTTCGACCTTGGTGGTTATGGCCAGTTTCAGACCTGTCAGCCGGTTGATTACCCAGAAGATAACCTCGAGCAGGACGAACACAATGCGGCCGCCGTCGAGAACAGGCAATGGCAGCAGATTGATCAGGCCTATGTTAACCGATAGTATCGCGGTCAGATAAAGCAGGTCGAAGATGCCTTTCGATGACTGGTCCTTGATCATTTTCATGATTTTGACCGGCCCGGCGACATCGGCCTGGGTCTGGCGTGTGAACATTTTGAACAGGCCACCGACCGTCTGTACTATTACGTTGACGCCATCGTTAACGCCTTTGCTGACCGCTTTTGAAAAGGGCAGCGTCTGAAAATCAAAGTTGTTGGGTGCGAGACTGATGCCGATGCGCGCTGAGCCGGGTTCGCCTTCCGGAACTACTTTGATGGCGAGCGTTTCCTGGTCATGAATTTCATAAGAGAGTTCAGTCGTGGCCACGTCATCCTGCATGATGCCGCCGCCAGCTGCCGATTTGCGAATCGGGTGGTTGCGCAGCACGCTGAGAGTGATTTCTCTGCCTCCGGCCTGACCGATCAACCCGACACCATCGCTCCAGTCATTGAGTTTAACGCCATCGACAGCCGTTATGATGTCGCCGGCCCTGATGCCGGCCACGTATGCCGGTTTGCCCTGAGCCGCTTCGATGACCTGAATATTGGTAAGAGGCCCGCCCGAAACGGTATAAATTGCAATAAACAGAAAGATCGCCCAGAAAAGGTTCATGATCGAGCCGGCCGAGAGAACGATAATGCGGGCCCAGGCGGGCCGGGTCAGGTAGCTGCGCGGATGATCTGGTGGAACGACCGGCAGATCTTCATCTATCTCAGGCTTCTCGCCCTCTGGCGTATCCTCTTCGGCGTTATCCATTCCGGCCAGTCTGACAAAGCCACCGAGCGGAAACGGCCGGAACGAATAAAGAGTTTCGCCCCACTGTTTCTTGATCAGGCGGTTGCCAAAGCCTATGGCGAATTCGAGAACCCAGATGCCGCAGAGTTTGGCTGTAATATAATGGCCCAGTTCATGCACCAGAGCGATGCTGACCAGCACGAAACATATCGAGAGTATTGTTTTAATGGCGACATAGAGAAAAGCTAGCATCCGAAGACCTTTCCAGACTGTTAATTAAAAGCTACCAGAGCATAACACAGCGGCCCGAGAAAAAGAACACTGTCGATACGGTCGAGAACACCGCCGTGTGCGCCAAGCAGGGCGCCAGAGTCCTTAACTTCCGACTCGCGTTTTAGTACTGATTCAAATAAATCGGCAATTTGCCCGATTGTGGCAACGGTTATTGCCATAATTATTAGACGGGGTTGGGAAAGCTTGAGCAGTTCGAAGTGCCCGGCAGCTATTATAAAAGCCGCGCAGCTGAGAGCGCCGCCGATAGCCCCTGAAACCGTTTTGTTCGGGCTGATCGCCGGTGCCAGTTTCGGTCCGCGAATGCTCATGCCAAATGCATAGGCGCCCATGTCGAGCGCCCAGATCGATGAAAGTATGATAAAAAGGGTCAGACCGCTGCCGGCGCGTGCCAGCATGAGAAAAAATGCGAGGCAGAATGGCAGATAGACCAGACTGAACAGGCCGCGCATGAAGCGCTGCGTGTTGTCGCCGCGCAGACCCCGCAGAACCGTAAACACCACCAGGAGAATAACTGAAGCTGAAAATGCCATCAGCAGGCCATTCGTGCTGAAAAAGTGGGCGGCTGGCAGCATCAGCAGTGTACCCAGCCATTCAGCCAGAGGTTTGCTGCCATTGTCGCGGCTGAGCATCTGGTTCAGTTCATACTGCCCGAGAATGCAGACCAGTGCCAGAAAAACCATTCTTACTTCATCGCCGGCTGCGACCAGCAGCCCATAAACTGCAGGAATGCCAAAAAGGATGACGGGTATGCGAGCCAGCATTGAATTTCCTTATAGTTGTTCGCTGATTTTGCCGAACCGTCTTTCGCGGTTCTGGTAAGCCTCTATTGCTTTCAGCAGTTCTACCTCATCGAATTCCGGCCATAACACCGGGGTGAAATAGAGTTCTGCGTAAGCGCCACGCCAGAGATGAAAATTGCTGGTGCGCATTTCACCGCTGGTTCTCACCATGAGATCGACATCCGGCAGGTCAGGCCAGTATAAATGGCGACTGATCAGCTCTTCGTTGATGTCTTCAGGTTTATAACCGGCAGCAGTTATTTTTTTGACGGCATCGACGATTTCGGCACGGCCGCCGTAATTGATGCAGAGGTTGAGAGACAGACCCGGGTTGTCCTTCATCAGTTCGGTAGAGATATTCGCCTGTCTTATGATCTCGGGCGCCAGCTCTTCCATGCGCCCGAGAAGCCTGAACCTGACACCTTCAGCGTGCAGGTCGTTACGCTCTCTGATGATGTAGGCGCGGATCAGGCGCATCAGTGCCGATACCTCGAAGCTCGGCCGTGCCCAATTTTCGACCGAAAATGCATAAAGGCTGATATGGCGAACCCCGATATCGTTGGCAAATCTGACTATGCCTTTTACCCGGCGGGCACCTTCCTGATGCCCATGAATCCTGCTTTTGCCTTGCGACTTGGCCCAGCGGCCGTTGCCGTCCATTATTATACCGATGTGTGCCGGTATGTTGTTCTTATCGAGACGCTCAAGCAGTTCGTTTTTAAGTTTTTCCCTGGTGCTGTCCAATGTTATTCCTGGCCATCCGGAACTATTGCATCGACCGGGCAGACCTCGGCGCATTTGCCGCAGTCAGTGCATTTGGCGGTTATGACGTAAGGAAATCCGATTTTGATTGCCTTTGCCGGGCAGATGGGCTGGCAGGTTCCACATGAGACGCATTCTTCGGTTATTCTGTACATACTTTACTTCCCGAGAATTTCGTTTTCCTTGGCTTTGAAGACACTGTCGATCTGGGCAATATGCTCGTCGGTCAGCTTCTGAATGCGGTCGAGTGCTTTCTTACATTCGTCCTGAGTTATTTCACTCTTTTTTTCGCGCGCCTTGAGATCTTCATTGGCATCTCTTCTCACGTTGCGCAGGGCAACTTTGAAATCTTCGGCTTTTTTCTTGGCGGTTTTGACCAGGTCGTTGCGGCGCTCTTCGGTGAGCGGCGGAATTGGCAGGCGGATCAGATTCCCGTCATTCTGGGGGTTGAGGCCGAGGTCCGACTTCTGAATCGCTTTTTCGATTTCGCTCAATACGGTTTTATCCCAGGGCTGAATGACGAGAGACTTGGGATCCGGGGCGGAGACCGAAGCTACATGCTGCAGAGGCACTTCCTGACCATACTGGTTAACGGTGATGCGACTGAGCAGTGAAGGTGTCGCTCTGGATGTGCGCATTGTCGAATATTCCTTCTTGAGGACTTCAACCGACTGGACCATTTTGGTTTTGGCTTCGTTGATGATTGTTTCCAGGGACATATATTCCTCCTGATGATTAACTTTCGATTACGTCTGTGCCGGTAGCGGCACCGGAGCAGGCTTTGAACAGGTTGCCCGGTTCTGAAAGCGAGAGTACTTTGAGTGGCATGCGGTTATCGCGGCACAGGGTTATGGCGACGAGATCCATGACGCCAAGGTTGCGGCGCAGAACTTCTTCGTAGGTGATCTGCGCAAACTTCTGCGCCGAGGGGTTTTTAACCGGATCAGAGTCGTAGACGCCGTCGACTTTGGTGCCTTTGATCAGCACATCGCAGCCGGTTTCGATTGCACGCAGCGCCGCAGCAGAGTCGGTGCTGAAATAGGGATTGCCGGTGCCGCCTGAATAAAGGCAGACCACGCCGGCGTTAATGTTTGCAATCGCGTCGTCTACGTCGTAAGCCGCGACCAGCGGATGCATGGGTACGGCAGAATAAACTTTTGCTTTTACGCCCGCAGCTTCAAGGTGTTCGGCGAAGCAGATGGCGTTCATGACAGTGGCCAGCATGCCGATTGCGTCGGCACGATGTCTTTTGAGGGCGGGCAATGTAGTTCGGGCGCCGCGGAAAAAATTACCGCCGCCGAGAACTATACCCGAAACGATGCCGGATTCGGTGAGTGCTCTGATTTCCCTGGCAAAACCGTCAAGGACCGGGCGGTTGAAGCCAAAGCCGTCGCTGCCGCCGAGCATTTCACCGCTGAGTTTGAGCAGGGGTCGCCGAAAGCGTATCTGATGACTGGCTGATGTCATGTCCTGGTTCCTTTTCTATGGTCGAAACAGGGGTAGAGACGCCTGAACCTTTCAGGCGTCTCTACTGGGTTACCTTAACTTTCTGGAAATCAGTTTCAACAAGAACTCTTACCCGGCCGCTTCTGATGCGTTTTCTTGCGGGGGAACGTCGCCAGCTGCGGCTTCACCACGGGCCCATCTGCGATAGCCTATCAGCTCTATTTTAGCGCTGATTGCTTTGGACACTTCATTGGTGAGGTCAGAGATCGATTTTTTGTCATCCTTAACGTAGGCCTGGTCAAGGAGACAGCTTTCCATGAAATATTTGTTCAATCTGCCTTCTGCAATTGAGTGAATCATTTTATCGTTCATGGTGGCGGCAGCCGCAGCAGAAGCGGTTTTAATTATTTCCCGTGCTTTGTCTACCGTTGCCTGGTCAATCCAGCCTTTTTCCATGTTAGATTTCATGTGGTCTTCGCTGTCAACATGAGCGGGATTGATTTTTTCCTTTTCAAGAGCTTTGTTAACGGCTTTTCCAATTAGTTCAGCTTTTGTTTTTGCGATGGCAATATTAAGTTCTCTGGTTTTTACTTCCTGGGGGATGTTATCGGAAGACAAAGCTATTGGATTC
>CAZMWO010000004.1:0-3124 GCA_964569565.1 uncultured bacterium
GCTTGAGCACCTAAAAAAGGCCTGTTCTGACTTTGAATCGATTTTTATGCACCAGATGCTGAAAGAGATGCGCAAAACCGTAAAAAAAACCGGAATGGTTCATGGTGGACAGGCAGAAGAAATTTTTGCCGACATGCTCGACCAGGAGCGTTCGAAAACCATGGGCATCGGGCTCGGCGACATGCTGTTCATGCAACTTTCGCGTTCGATCGTGCCCCCGGTAAGACCTCGCTGACAAGCCGGGCGTGCCCCGGATATTTCTTTGTTATTCCTTGAAAGGAAGCTATTGTGGAAAACCCATCCTTCACCTATCTTCAGCTCTGCGAAGAACCTGTAAAAAACATCAAAGCAGTCGCGAAAGCGATGAATATCGAAAATGCCGAAAAACTGAAAAAACAGGATCTGATCCGGGCTATTCTGAAAATTCAGCTCAACGAACAGGGTCTGGCTCTTTCAGAAGGCGTCCTCGATATCATGCCGGAAGGTTATGGTTTTATCAGAACCAGAAGTTACGTGCAGAATGATGATGACGTTTATGTTTCTCCCTCTCAGATCAAACGCTACGGGCTGATGTGCGGCGACACGATAGTTGCTCAGGTCAGACTGCCAAAAGATGATGAAAGCTACCACGCCCTCTTGCGCATTGAAGCCGTTAACGGCGTAAACATCGATCGGCTGCGCAACCGTGTAAACTTTGAAGACGGTGTGCCGGTGTTCCCGACCGACCGCTTCAGACTCGAAACTGATGCTGAAGATGTTTCCACAAGAGTTTTCGACCTGATCTGCCCGATTGGAAAAGGTCAGCGTGGCCTGATCGTGGCACCGCCAAAAGCCGGCAAGACGACTCTGCTCAAGCAGGTTGCCAATGCGATCACCGCCAATCATCCAGAAGTTCTGATGCTGATTCTTCTTATTGACGAACGCCCTGAAGAAGTAACCGACATGCGCCGTTCGGTTGACGCTGAGGTAGTTGCATCGACATTTGATGAACATATCAACAATCACATCAAGGTTTCCGAGCTTCTTCTCGAAAAAGCCAAGCGCCATGTCGAGCTTGGCCGCGACGTTGTCATACTGCTTGATTCAATCACCAGACTGGCACGTGCCTACAACATTTCGATGCCATCTGCCGGGCAGACACTTTCCGGCGGCGTCAACCCCTTCGCCCTGCACAAGCCCAAGCGTTTTCTGGGCGCAGCCCGCAAAATCGAGCATGGCGGCAGCCTTACGGTAATTGCTACCGCTCTCATCGACACCGGTTCGAAGATGGACGAAGTTATTTTCGAAGAATTCAAGGGCACCGGCAACATGGAACTGCACCTTGATCGCAAGCTTTTCAACAAGCGCATTTTCCCGTGCATAGACGTGAAGATGTCAGGCACGCGCAAGGAAGAACTGCTCATGGATCCTGAAGATCTCAAGAAAATCATCATTCTCCGCCGTGCATTTGAAGACAAAAGTTCACAGGAAGTCGTCGAAATGCTGGTCAAAGGCATTTCAAACACCAAAGACAACCGCGAATTCCTCAGCCTGATAAACCCGAACTACAAGAGTTCAACGAGCAAGAGCGGCGACTGACCTGATGAGATATTACGATTCAAAAGCTTTTACCAACAGTTCTCGTGCAGTTCTTATCCTTCTGGCGCTTTTGCTTCTGCAAATAAGCGCACCTAGGAATGAAATATCAGCCTTTGATCTGACCGCCTCGTTTTACAAACCGGCCGAAGAAGTCCTCAATCTGTGGCAACCGATCAAGAAGTTCTTTTCCGCTACCCGGGCAAAAACAAGCAGTATCCTGGCACAACTTCCGGAAAAACTTCCTGCAAGAACCTTCAGAATAGTCAGCGTCAGCAGCAAACATGCCGTGACTGCCAGTAAAATCTGGCCGGTTAAAGGCTCGATATCCTCTGCTTTCGGCATGCGACGCCACCCGGTTACCAAACGACGTTCTTTTCATAACGGTATCGACATCAGAGCCCGCAAAGGCACCAGCATTGTCTGCCCGGCCGACGGCATAGTCGTGAGCGCCGGACACGCCGGTCTTCTCGGGCGACTGGTAAAAGTCAGAACCGGTGATGGCAAAACCCTTTATTTTGGGCACATGCATCAGATCAAGTGCCTGAAAGGGCAGAGAGTCAAACGCGGCAGCGTTGTCGGCACAGTCGGTCGCTCTGGTCGGGCAACCGGCCCGCACCTGCATTTTTCTGTTCTCTCTGGTGGACGCTACCTCGATCCGGTAAAGTATCTCGCAGCAAAATAAAGCATTTCTCAGACCATAACTCAGAATTGCCGATAGGTTAGATGAATAATATTTGTCTGACGGAGACTCGCTGATGCTTTACACAAGACATACCAGCCGTGCAGTTCTGCTGCTTCTGATTCTGCTTGCTCTGGTTCCTGGTGCGGCATTCAGCTCGGTATGGCAACTCGAAGAACTGCCGGCACCTGATCAGGCACTGGTTGCTTATGAAAAGGGTTACCAGAATTATCGCAAAGGCTTGTTCTCCGCTTCAGAAGACTGTTTTATCGAAGCCCTGCGGTTGGAGCCGAATCTGATCAAAGCGCACTACTGGCTGGGCAAGCTCTATCGAGAACAGGGACGCCTCGAAGACGCAATATTCCACTGGGAAGAAGTAGAGCGGCTCAATCTGCTCATCAAAGAAAGGCGCATCGCGCTCTCTCTTCAAAACAACGAATATCCCTCGTATCCTCAGATGATTAGAACAAGCGAACGAGCCAGAATAGCCAATGAAGCCTATCTCCGAGGCATTCACCTGCTCGATGAAGGTCACTGGGACGGTGCTGAAGTAGAAATCCGTAAAGCAGTGGAGCTCTACGGCGGCAACCACGAATATCTTCTTCGTCTGGCCAGACTGCTGTGGGACAAAGGCGAACAGCAGGCAAGCGTAAAGTTTTATCGAGATCTGCTGGCGCTGAGAGATGTCAGCCTGGAAAACTTCGTCGAAGGCTTCGACCGTATGATCTCGGCACGCATGGATTACGTAGCGCAGCCACTTCTGAGCCGCCATGAGAAACGTTTTGCCGGCCGGCCGGAATTTGCACGCATGCGCGACATCTTCAAATCAGTCAGCAATCATGAAATTGTGGCAGCCGGTAAGATAGT
>CAZMWO010000004.1:3134-27467 GCA_964569565.1 uncultured bacterium
GAAGGCCTCAGCCTGTCAGATGAATTCAGCCTCAGTCTGCGTTCATTCAAAGCCGGTGGCCCGCTTGCCGACCCTGATACCGGGGTTGTCATAGGCCGGGCGCCAGATATCCCTTCTGCCGAACTGCTGCTGACAAAAGTTTATAAAAATACCAGCTGGGCTCTGATCCGCAAAGAATTTGGCCCGGGAGTGAAAGCAGGTGACCTGATTGAATTCAAAAAAGCAGCAAGGTGACGGCCTCAAAATAATTGCGGCCAATCGCAAAGCTCACCACGATTATTTCATCGTCGAAAAACTCGAGGCGGGCATTGTTCTGCTCGGCTCAGAATTAAGGCCCTGCCGTGAAGGGAGGGTTACTCTCAAAGACTCGTATGCCGAAGAAATCGATGGGCAGCTCTGGCTGCACGATATGCACATCGGCTCAAACCCTTTCTCAAACCGGCTGGATCACGAACCCGAACGCAAACGCAGAATTCTTGCCCATAAAAGCGAAATTATCAAATGGGGTTACAAGGTCAGAACAAGCGGTATGACAATAGTTCCGCTCAAGGTTTATTTCAAGAATGGCAGGGTAAAAGTCGAACTCGGCCTGGCTAAAGGCAAAGCGAAGTATGACAAGCGTGAAGCCCTGCAGAAGAAGGACGCAAAACGAGACATGGAAAGAGAACTGGGAGGACGCTACTGATGCTTTCACACATCTGGCTGAAGAAGAATACAATCTGGACCGTTCTTGCCATGCTGATGCTGTTAAGCGCCAGCTCTGGTGAAGCGCAGGACGGCTATATCAGTGCCCGAAGTTTTGCAGAATCTCAGGGTATCGCCTATCAGTGGTTTCCACTCCAGAAAATTCTGGTGATGAGACAGGGGCTCAAAACGGTAAGGCTAACCGTCGACAGTCAGACAGCGATAGTCAATGGCAGCGAAGTAACCATGGCAGCACCTCCCAGAATTCAGCAAGGGCAGATAATGGTTCCGGCAGCGGCTCTAACTAGATTTTTCAGCGCAGCCGAGCTGCCAGCTGTTCTACAAACACCCGCTCCAAGAATTCAGGTTCAGCCATCTCCACCGCCTCCGGCGCCCACAGTTACACAGCAGCCTGCCATACAGCTGACTCCTGATGTTCCGGTTGCCATCACTCCGGCGCCAGTTGTTCCTCCCCAGCCTGTAGCGATAACACCTGCGCCACAACCGGTAGCAGAATCAGGTGAAGCCATACTGGTAGCGCTAAGACACAGCCCGCGAGAAGACCATACCAGAGTCGTACTTGAATTCAGCGGCGACATAACTTATCGCACTGATTTTAAAGACGGCCTGTACCGTTTGACCATTGTAGGATGCCGCAACCTGATACCGACACAACGCACCAATCCGGTGGGTCGCGATATCGCAAAACTCGATATAAACAGCGGGCCAGACCGAAAAGGCCTGATTTTAAGCTTTTATCCGAATAATAAGACTGCTCAACCAACTATCGAAACGGTCAGCGGGCCATTCCGCATGATCATCTCATTTGCTGCCCCTGATGCGCAGCTCGCCACAGCTACCATAACGGTTGCCAGCGCCCCGGCGGCGATCACTGCCAGCCCGACACTGACGACCAAAGCGCCAGAGCCGCCAAAAATGGAATCAGCACCTGAGATAAACATAGAGGTTGAGGCCGCAAACCTCAAAAACCCAGACTTTGCCGGCCGGACTATAATTATCGATGCAGGACACGGAGGCAGTGACCCGGGCTTCCGCTTTGCCGGAAGACCGGATGAAAAAACGATCAATCTTGAAATTGCACGTCTTCTGGCCAGCAAACTCGAAAAAATCGGGTTTAAAGTGGCCCTGACAAGAAACACAGACGTAGACATGTCGCACGACCAGCGTTTGAGCGTTGCCAACCGGCATGGTGGCGATCTCTACATTTCTCTTCACCTTGGCGGCTCAGCTGATATCAGCAAAGCAGGAACAGCCTGTTTCACCTACAGCAGCAAAGGCACTCACGTCGATCAAACAGCGCAGGGAATCAGCCCTGAAGCGGTTTATAATGAATGGCTGAAAGGCACTCGATTTGACCTCGGCATTTTTCTGGCCCGCAAGATCAACGAAAGACTGATCAAGCACCTCAAGGTCGAAAGCCGTGGCGTCAGGGAGCTGCCACTGCAGCCACTCAAGTTCGTGATGATACCAGCGGTTGTAGTAGAAGCAGGCATGCTTTCAGACGCAACCGAAGGTAAAAACCTGATAAGTGACAACTACCGCAAGGCGGTTGCCCAGTCTATCGCCAATGCTGTTGTAGATTTCTTCAACGGCATAGTCATCAATCAGTAAAAGAGGTCAACTATGGCAAACAAGCGCAAACCTTCGCGTCATAATCAGGAAAAGATTCTTTTTGTGCTTATGGGCCTGATTGTCATAGGGCTTATAGTTTCCGGCTATTTCCTTTTCGTGAGGAAAATACTGCCGGAAATAACTGCCCAGACGCAGACCAATCAGCAAGCTGCGACCGCCAGCCAGACACAGCAGACAGAACTTGCTTCACAGCAGGAATTTATCCCTGCAGACGAGGCACATACTCTCAGAATCTATTTCGGTCAGAAAGGGAAGGACTTTCTGGTGTCTGAAGAGAGGCGAGTGCGCAAACGCTCGATGCTTATCGCGCAGGCGCGCCAGATCATCGAAACCGTTCTTGAAGGCCCGTCCAGCAGCTCTTTTTACCCGGTTATACCCAAGGGAACTACTTTGAGAGGACTCTTCTTCGATTCAGGAGTGTTCACTGTTGACCTGAGCAAGGAATTTGCCGAAGTCAGCAATTTAGGCGTTTCTGAGCAGATATTGAGTGTCTATTCCCTGGTCAACTCACTTACTGAATTGGATCCAAGGGCCAGGGTGCGTTTTCTGATAAACGGCAGCGAGCCTGCAGTAGACAATGGTCACGTGGATATTTCGCAAACCCTGACCAGAAATGAAGACCTGATGGCACCAGAATCGTGAGACAAAAAAACCGGCGGTTCAGCGAACCGCCGGTTTTTTTTATTGCTTTTAACCGCCCCAGGTTGCAGTAGCACAACCGTGTTGCGAACAGAAGACCTTCTTGCCATTGGGCAGGCCTTCTTCGGTGCCTTTGACCCAGTCGTAAGTACCCTGGGTGGGGCAACTGGGGAGACGGTTACCACTCAAAAACGGAGCCAGATCTTCAATGGTTGAAGGATATTGCTTGCGCTCAATACTGTATAACTCAGCAGTACGACTGAGCAGCGATGAGAACTCAAAGCATTTGTTCTGTCTCGCCATTTCTCTTGAACGACGAAGATTTGGCAACGCTATCGCAGCGAGAATGCCTATGATCGCGATTACGATCATCAATTCCACCAGAGTAAAACCGTTTTGTTGAATTTTCTTTTTCATCTGCCTTAATTATACATTTGCAAGAAATATTTTGCAAATCAATTTTTTTTGCATTATGATATCTGAATTAAGAATATGTTCTGAAGGAAATAGCCCCATGCTGAAAAAGACACTGGCTTTTATTCTGATATTGTTTGCCGGCCTCAGTACCGGATGCGTTCCCGATAAATTTCGTTTTGAAAAAGAATTCGGCAAGTCGGGTTCGAATAGAACCGAGTTTCTGAGTGCCACCGACATGGACCTGACTTCCAAGGGAGACCTGGTCATAGCTGATGCTGGAAATACCCGTATACAGGTCATCACCGTCAACGGCGACTCGGTCATAGCCGCCGGCGAATCCGGCCGCGAAGGGTACAAACTGCAGAGCATAACCGGTATCGGAGTGAACCCTCTCACCGACGACATTCTGGTCTGCGACCAGCGCGGCAATAAGATTATCAGATTCGATCCAAGTGGCGAACCGAACCTTCGCATTTTTGAAAAAATGAAGTTTCCCATGGATGTGTGCATAGACCGCAAGGGAAATAGCTATGTCATAATGTCTAAGCAGTCTGAAGTTTACAAATATGACGCCAACGGTAAGTTCATCTCTACAATCGGTGGCTCAGGCAAAGCTGCGATGCTGTTTCCGACATCCATCCTGCTTCACAATGATCACCTCTATATCACCGATTTTGGTGGCAAACGCATAGTTAAACTGAATATGAACGGCGACTTCGTTGCCGAGTATAAAGACAAGGGCGAATACGAAGAAATCAAAGGACCTTCCGGCATGCACGTCGATAAGGACGGCAACATGTATGTTCTCGACCTCGGCGAAGTCCCTGTTGTAATAATTGCCCCGGATGGAACACTTATCTCGAAAGTTGGCGATTTCGGTAATCAGTCGGGCCAGTTCCTTTATCCTACTGGGGTAATTGCCAAGAGTCCCGAAGAAATCTATGTTCTCGACAACAGCCGCAATACCATACTGAACTTTGTTAAAAAGCCTGAATAACGCCAAGACTCTGGTTCAGTGAGATTTACAAAAGTCATCAGTTTTATAGCTGCCATAATCGTTTTTGGCATGGCTGGTTTGTTTATCGGCTTTTTAGACTGGTTTGGCGAAATGGCTCTTCCTGTAAGCGGTGCCGACAGAAAAGAGATCACTATAGATTCCGGCAGCGGCACACGAAAGATAGCGATTCAGCTCAAAGACGGACAGATAATCAAAAGCGCCCTGGCGTTTCGCATTTATGTCAGGTTTATAGCTGTCGACCAGCGCCTGAAGCCTGGCGTATACACGTTCAACGGCAATGAGAACCTTTATGAGGTAATATTCAAACTCCTCAAAGGAAACATGCCAACAGTACAGGTGACGATACCCGAGGGCATCACCATAGCCAGAGCAGCCGCAATTCTTTATGACAACGGGATATGCGGTGCACCTGAATTCATCGAAGCGGTCTCAGACCCGCAATTACTGGGCCGGGTGTTTGCCGGCTGGGAATTGATTCCGGCCCCGGAGGGTATGATTTTTCCTGACACTTACAGTTTCAACCGGCCAAGCTCAGCAGCAAAAGTTGCCGAAAGAATGCTGCGCCTGACCAGACATCAGATCGACCGCATATTCCATGAACCGCTCCCCGAAGGTCTCAGTCAGTATGAAGGATGCATCCTTGCTTCCATTGTCGAAAAGGAGGCGGCAATTGCACACGAACGTGCGATTATCGCTTCTGTATTCTATAACCGGCTCAAAAAAGGCATCCGGCTGGAATCCTGCGCGACAGTTCTTTATGCATTGGGAGGGCACAAAAGCAGACTTCTGTATGAAGACCTCAAAACTGTCTCACCGTTCAACACCTACCTTAACCAGGGTCTGCCGCCGACTCCCATAGCCAATTTTGGAGCTTCGGCTATGAGCGCTGTTGCAAAACCGGCAGAAACAGATTACCTTTACTTTGTCTCTGACGGGAACCGTGGGCATAAATTTGCCCGAACGCTCGGTGACCACAACCGTTATCGCAGCGAATATTTCAAACAACGCCAAAAGAAGTCAAACAGCCAATGAAACCCTCAATCCGATTATTCTCAGCAATCATTTTTCTGCTGCTCATTCTTACAACCACCTGCGATGCGTCTGACGAGATCAGAGTTATATCGCTGGTGCCGTCCCAGACCGAAATGCTCTTTCACTTGGGTCTTGGCGAGCATATAGCAGGAATTTCAGACTACTGCAATTATCCCGAAGCCACACACAGCAAACCCAGAGTGGGTGCTCTTGAGCTGAACATTGAACGCATCATGTCATTACGTCCGACTCTGCTGGTAGATGTTAACAACATGCACAAGAAGTATGCCCTGCTGTTTGGACAACTGGGGCTCAACTATGTTAATTTTACAGTAACCCGCATGGATCAGCTGCCCAGAATGGCTGAAGAATTGTCGCAACTGATCGGCAAGCCGGAAAAAGGGATCGAATTTGCTGCTGCCTGGAAGAAAAAAATCAGCGAAATTTCGGTTGTATCGGCAACCAGGAGGCCCTCCGTTTATTTCGAAATCTGGGATACCCCGATGCAGGCAGCCGGGCATAACAGCTATATCGGCGACATGATAAAAGCAGCAGGAGGCGATAACATAATCACCGATATGTCAGAATTTCCGGTGGTAAATTCTGAAACTGTTCTAAATGCAGATCCTGACGTAATAGTCATCTCTTATCCGCTGACCAACAAGGAAAGTATTGCCAACCGGTCGGGCTGGCAAACGCTTCGGGCGGTGAGAAATAAACAAATATATGCTCTGGACCAGGATCTGTTGATCAGACCAGGCCCACGCAATCTCGAGGCCCTGGAACTGCTCAGAAATATTTTTACCAAAGCTGGATCCGGACGAAAATAAAGCCGGAGAAAAGAATTTTAGAGGTGGCAGACATGAATGGTCAAAAATTGCTGGTGCTGGCTGTTTTTTCAGTCCTGATCCTGTTGTCTGGGAGCACCGTCAAGGCAAACACCGGTGATTTGCAGGATAAACTCTGGGTAAAGCTTACGATAGCCAGCGAAACAGCTGATTTTCGTATACACCTGCCTTACGATGGCTGTCTTTCGATAGTTTCCACGGTTCCTGGGCGCAAACAACGCGATCTTTTGTGGGGGCCCCGAATAATGAAAAAAGGGACCTGGCGCCTTCCGCTGCCGGCAGGCCGTATAGTTAACCGCAGCGGAATTGTCGAGTTGTTCAACATCGAGATGCAGAGCAGCCAACAAACCGGCAGCCGCGGCAATGGTGAACGTCAGTTCAACAACCCTTCCGGTCTTGATTATGACAAGGTCAAGAACGAAATGCTGATTGCCGACACCGGCAACGATCGCATAGTTCGTCTAGCCAGAGATGGCAGGTTTGTTGCCCAGCACGGGGGCTTCGGGCTTTCTTTCGGCGACCGCAGTGAAGAGCGCGAAGACAGCCTGGATGACCCGTATGATGTCGCGGTTGGCGGATTCTCAAACTTTTATATATCTGATCACAACAATGAGCGTGTCTGCATTTTCGATTCTTATCGCAGTTATCGCGGTAATCTCTACCCCCGGGACGACGACCGCAGGAATCGCCTCAGCCGGCCGCGTGGCATCAAGGTCGACAGCGAGAACAACATCTGGGTCGTTGAGGGGCGCGCAGACCGCGTTCTAAAGATATCTCCCTCCGGCGACAAACTTTTTGAAGTTGGCGGTTTTGGCTGGAGTTCCCAGCAGCTGAAAGATCCTACTCAGATAGATATCAGCGCCAGTGGCGGCGAGATTTATATCGCCGACCGCGGCAAAGGAAGAATAGCTGTTTTCGACAGGCTGGGAGCTTTCATCACCGAGATCAGAGACCATCTGAAGTCTCCCTGCGGCGTTGCCATAGATGAAGACGGCCTGGTTCTGGTCTGTGACGATCAGACCAATGAGCTGGGGCTATATACGCCACAGGGCATAAGGCTTTCATTTCTGAACAGTTGCGGCGAAGGGACTGTTTTCAGACGCCCGGCTGACATAGCGGTAACCGGCAGCGAGATTTTCATGGCTGACAGTGGCAATCACAGGGTGCTGACTTTTTCGCGAAAAAAAACCGGCAGCAATGTAGCTTGGCAAGCGACACCGGCTGTGCTAGAATAGCGCAAACGACAAAAGGCAGGAGCGCAAATCATTGAATCACCCGAATCTTAGATTATTTTTCTGCATTTTTCTGGCCCTGTCGCTTCTGGTTACCCAGACCGGATGCAAAAAAAAGCCGCGACAGTCGAAGCAGACAGTAAAGCTGTCAGAATCGACCAAAACCATACCGGTTGAGCAACTTATGCCGAAAGCGACAGCGGTTACCGGCAAGCTCAAGGCACATGTTTCAGAAAGCGTTCAGAACGAATACATGTATGGCACCCTTGCCGGTCAGTATGGCAAATATGATACAGCCGAAACCTACCTGCGCAAAGCAATTCGCATGGAGCCCATGTTCATAGATGCTTACCACAACCTTGGCCTGGCCTGCTATAAGCAGGGCAGAATAGACGAGGCCGTCGCAGCCTGGCGAAAGACGCTTGAACTGGCACCAAATTATGCAGAAACCTATTACAACCTGGCGATTTTTCTGTTCGACATGGGGCGCGAAGAAGACGGGCTGACCATGCTCAATACGTGCATACGTTATGAAACCTTTCATCTGAAAAGCCGCTATGCCCTGGGGCGGATAATGCAGCGTCGCGGCAAGAACAAAGAAGCGATCAAACATTTCAGAGCCTTTCAGAGTCGAGACAAAGGCGATGTCAGAGTGCTGATAGCACTGGGTGAGCTCTACCTGCTGGAAGGGCAGCTCGATGCCTCGCTCAAGGAATTCGAACGTGCCGCCAGAATCGACGACAAGAACCCGAATGTGCAGTATCAGCTGGGCGTGGCCTACCATCGCCGTGGCCTGCTCGATCAGGCCATACTGAATTATCGAAGGGCAGCTGAACTGATGCCGAATCATGTCGATGCTTACATAAATCTCGGCGATATTTATGCCGGTCGCAACGAATCTGCATCGGCCCTGGCCTCGTATAACACAGCTCTGGCAATAGATCCAACCAATAGTTACGCATCGCGCAAGGCGAAGCTGGCAGAAGAAAAGCTTCTGGAAAAATAGCTTGAGATTTTTAAAGAACACCGAAACCAGACGCAGAAAGCATTTGAGCCCCGGCGAGAAAGTCAGACTGGCAATACTCAGCAGTCGCCTCAAGGTCACCAGGGATGAAGCAGAGCGCCTGCTCAACAGCATGGAGTCAGAGGTCGCCTCGATTCTTGGCATTCCGGTAACTGCCGTCACATCTGAAACCGAGTTTGCCGGGCGCGATCTCGACCTGGTTCTCACCATCAACAAACAGAATACCCCCCGGAAAAATCAATGAACAATGTCACCGAATCAATCACCCACTGGGAGCTCCTTGAGATCGAAAAGCCTGCCCGCTATCTCGGCGGCGAGGTAAATCAGGCCAGCACTAAAATCAGCCCCGACCTGCGGGTCTGTCTGGTATTTCCAGATCTCTACGACCTCGGCATGTCAAATCTGGCAATAAAGATCTTTTATGAGGCGCTCAACAATCACCCGAAGATAATGGCAGAAAGGGCATTCTCGCCATGGCCTGATTTTGAGAAGCTGCTGCGCCGGAAAGGCCTGCCGTTGTATTCTCTTGAGACAGGCACCCCGCTTCATGACTTCGACGCCCTTCTGATAACCCTGCCCTACGAAATGACGTTCACCAATGTCCTTAACCTGCTCGACCTCGGCCGGATTGAGCTGACGTGGCGAAATCGTAACAGCGGCCCGATAATCATCGGGGGAGGCCCCTCTGCCTCAAATCCTCTGCCGATGGCGATGTTTATGGACGCTGTATTGATCGGCGATGGTGAGGAAGCCATAACAGATATCTGCGAAACGCTGATCCGTGCGAAACAAAACCAGGCAGACCACCGGCAGATCCGCCAGGAACTTGCAAAAGTTCAAGGCATGTGGGTGCCTGAATTTGCCGCGCCGGTCAAGCGAAGGGTATTCAAAGGCTTTTCTGCGAGCACCCCTCCGGTCAAACCTCTTCTGCCTAACGTGCAGACTGTTCATAACCGCGCGACACTCGAGATTTTTCGCGGCTGCATGCAGGGTTGCAGATTCTGCAACGCCGGCTTCTACTACCGCCCCAAGCGCGAGCGCCCGGTGGAGAACCTGGTGGAATATGCTCATCAGCTGCTACAGAACAGCGGCGAAGAATCACTGGGCCTGCTCTCGCTTTCTACATCTGATTACTGCAGACTGACAGAATTGATCACCGCCCTGGACCAGCAAAAGCTTTACCCGGAACAGAACATCTCGATTCCGTCTCTGCGCATGAACGAAAGCACGATCAGCCTTCTCGATGCAACTCCGCACATCCGCAAGGGCGGCCTGACTTTCGCACCGGAAGCTGGAACGCAGAGGCTACGAAATGTTATAAAAAAGAACATCAGCGAAGAGGATATAATCAGCGTAATGCGCGCTACCAGCGGTTCAGACTATAGAACCGTCAAGCTCTATTTCATGATGGGGCTGCCTTTCGAGACCGATGCCGATATTGAAGGAATTGTAGATCTGGTGAGACGTCTCGAAGATATCGGGCGCACCTGCCGCCCCCGTAAGCAGATTTCGTTGAGCCTTTCGGGTTTTGTGCCAAAGCCGTTCACACCCTTTCAGTGGGCGGCCCAGGACGACATCAGCGAACTGCGGCGCAAACGTCTGATTGTTTGCCGTGGTCTGGAACGCAGTGGAAGCAAGGTTTCCTGGCGCGAAGAATTCCTGTGTCTACTCGAGTCAGTGCTATCGCGTGGCGACGAGCGGGTTGGCGAGCTGATTCTGAAGGCATGGCAACTCGGTTGCCGCTTTGACGGCTGGCACGAACATTTTTCAAGATCCTTATGGGAACAGGCATTTGCTGAAACCGGCATAGATGCGGGTACGTATCTGAGAGAACGCCAGGTAGAAGAAACATTGCCCTGGGATTTTGTCGATTTTCAGGTGCCACGAGCGTATCTCGAAAAAGAATATGCCGAAGCAGCCAGAGCGGCCGGGGAGGCAACCAATGAATCAGCCGGCTGAATACAAAACCAGGATAAACTACAGCAAAACCCGACAGGCCAGATACATTTCGCATCTGGACACCATCGACATCATCTGCAAAGCCTTACGTAGATCGCATTTGTCATACGCCGTCACCCAGGGCTGTCATGTCAGACCGAAAATTTCATTTGGGCCGCCACTCCCGCTCGGTCACGCCAGTTACTGCGAATATTTCGTGATCACCCTGCTGCAGCAACCTGATTCTGAAGCCATGAAGGCCGCGCTTAACCGGGAATTGCCGCAAGGCATGGAAGTTTTGTCGGTTGAGTTTCCGTGGGTTGACAAAAAATCCGCGGCAGCCGGAGAACAGGTCAGCTACCGGCTCTGCTTCAGACGCCCGCAGACCGCCGAGCTGGCGCGCAATTGGTTGCTCAGCCCGGATTCAGCTTTTCAGGTGGTGCGCAAAGGTGAAACCAGAAGCTACACAATTGGGAAAGCCGTGCAAAAAGCAGAACTGGCAGAGACTGACGGCAGCTGGCAGATACAGGCTGAATTCGTGCAGGGATTGGCGGATGTGCCCTCGGTATCAAAAATAGTGACGGCGCTGGCCGAACATCTTGGCGCTTCCAGAGATGATTTTTATCTGCTGGAAAGAATCGCATTGAAAGAACTTTAAACAGGAGACAGACTGACTTGAGTCGTAAAATTTTATTAAACATAGGCCCCTACGAATCACGGGGGGCAATTCTCGAGAATGGCAAGCTCAGCGAGCTGCTTTATGAAATCCAGGACAGTGAGAAAATTGTCGGATGCATTTATAAGGGCCGTGTCGCCAATGTCGTGGCCGGTACGCAAAGTGCCTTCGTCGATATCGGCATTCATAAAGATGCCTATCTCACCCTGACCGGTGTCGACAGCGGAGACAGCGACGATGACCTCAAAGACATCTACCGCAGCCCGATTCAGGACACCCTGAAAGTCGGACAGGACGTAGTATTGCAGATTCTCAAGGAGCCTACCCCAACCAAAGGGCCGCGCTCGACAATGACCATTTCATTTCCCGGCCGCTATCTGGTATTCATGCCGAAGGTTGACCATATAGGCGTTTCCCGGCGTATTCAGCACGACCGCGAACGTGACCGTCTGCGGGCAATCGGACGTAGAATAGCGCCAAAGGGCGGCGGCGTAGTTTTCCGCACCGCATCAGAAGGTCTCGAAGAGAACGTGCTCAAAGCCGATCTTGATCTGCTGATCAAAATGTGGAACAAGGTCGAGCAGAAGATCGGCAAGTCGCCGCCGCGCACCATGCTGCATCGGGATATACCTTTACCAATGAAAGTAGCGCGTGATTTTTTTTCTGATGACGTCGATGAAATGATTATAGACTCAGAAGAAGCCTACCGCTCGATCATGGAAGACTGCGAATTTCTGACACCTTTGCAGCGCGCTTCTCTTGAACTTTACAAAGGGAAAGAGCCTCTTTTCGAGAAGTTCGGCATCGAAAAGGAGATTGAAAAAGCTCTGGCCCGCAAGATCTGGCTCGATTCAGGCGGCTATCTGTATATTGACAAAACCGAAGCGATGTACTGCATCGACGTTAACAGCGGGCGCTTTTCCGGCGGTTCTGACCTTGAAGAAACTGTTTTCAGGCTCAATCTCGAAGCAGCACGCGAGATAGCCCGGCAGATAAGGTTACGCAATCTTTCCGGCATGATCATAATCGATTTCATCGATATGGAAGCGTCCTCACACCGCTCTCAGGTTCTTAAAACCCTGCGCGAATGTTTCAAGGGCGACCGCAACAAGCCCAATATTCTGGATTTCTCAGAGCTTGGACTGGTGCAGATGACCAGGCGCAGAAGCGCTGCCAGTCTTGACGAGATCCGCAAAGAAGTCTGCCCCTGCTGTCAGGGCGCCGGCAAGATAGTTTCGGCAAAAAACATTGCCAACATCATACGCAAGCAGCTGATGGACGAAAGCAAAAGATATCAGACCGAAAAAATGGTGATCAATGCACACAGGCTGGTTACTGATCTTTTGCGTGGCCGCGACGGCAAAGAGCTTAGAGAACTTGAACGGGAAACTTCGAGAAAGCTGATTCTGAAACCCCAGCACGGCTTCGATATCGAAAACTGGAAAATTGAACCGGTATTGGAACGTACCGGCAGAAAGAATGACAAACCGCAACGTCAGAACAGAAGAAATGACTTCAACGCCAGAAACAACGCCGACGCTGAAGTCGAAAGCATTCCGGGCGGAACATCCGATGAAACGCAGGATGCGCCACAGGAAGACACGCATGATGACCTGCAGCCGGAAGAAACTGAATCTGTCTCTGACTGAGAGTTAGTACACCGGGAGGTAGTATGAAGAAACGCTGTCTGGCTTTGTTGGTGTTATCTCTGGCCCTGTTTGCGGGTGAACTGGAAGCAATAGAGATCAAATACCGGTTTATACCCGGCAGCGCCTACGAATATGAGCACACCGTAAAGCGTTCTTCGCGCATGGCTGCGTTTAAAACCAATTCTAGCCAGTCTCCGGTGACCAGCACACAAAAATTCACTCTGCGGGCTATCGACTTCCAGAATGGGTCACATATTGTCGATGTAGTCAGCCCGGCCGGCACTTATCGCCGCTATATCAAAGAAAACGGTGCTCTTGCCGGCGCTCCCGGCGAAACCGGTCAGGCCATTCCCTTTCTGCTGACTTTCCCATCTGTCGACTGGAAAATATCTGAGCGGCATCAGGTGCAACAGACACTGATGTCGGGCGACAGTGCGCTGCCGGCGACCTGGAATATGATGCTGAAAGCAGCAGATGCCGACAAACAGGTTGCAGAAATACTCTTTACCCTTGTCGTAAAGCTTCCGGAGGACAGGATTCGCCGCAAAGAATTCACAGTGAAGGGCAAAGTTCTTTTCAACTACGGGCGGGGGGTTCTTCAGATGGCTGAATGGGCGAGCAGTTACCGCTTCGTGTTCAGCAATCGCGAGATGGCTGTTGCAAGGGAACTCTGGCTGTTCGACCATCAGGAAACCGGTAATCTGAAGCTGGTTGAGAACGGGGAGTAAGCCATGAAAAGCAAACATACCTGGTATAGATCTATATCTTCGATAGTTCTGGCAATGTCCTTTTTGTTTCTGCAGAATGTGCCTTCTGCGGCTCAGAATGACAAACCATTCGACATTACTTCGCGGCTCAAGCTCTGGCTGCTGAACAATGAGGCCCGTGCGATGTCATCGCTCAAAGCTGATGCCCTTTTTGCCGACAGGGTAAACTCGCCGTTCGCCTTCATGCCATTCGACTCAGCTCCTTCAGCCATGGCAGAAGAGCGGTTGTGGGCAATTCATTACAAGCTTTACATCATGCTTGACGAGATTCAGGCAATATATTCATCTGCCAAAACATACGGCAGCGGCCGATTCGGCATTCTGTTCAAACAGCACCGTCCGGAAATATGGGCCGTTCTGCCGTTGCAGGCGACATTACCGGGTCTGGTAAGCATTACCGCCGTCGAATATCGCAAAGCATTTCACGCCGCACTGCTCAAGGTGCTCAACCTCGATGCGGGCCGCGACGCAGACTTGAGTGCAAGACTGCAGCGGGCGGTAAAAAGGCTCTCGGATGAAGAATTTCGCCTGTTTGACGACTACCTCAACACTTTTACAGCGCTTTATCCTTCCGACCCGACGGCCAGAATCATAGCGGCATTCATTGAGAGTGGCAGCAAAAAGCAGTTTGCGGCCGCCCTGAAGGATTTTCTGGCACCGGTTTTCACAGCGCCGGTTTTTGCCGAAATAAACATCAGCGCCGCACCAGTCGAGCCTGACGATCCGCTGGCAGAACTGGAAAAACTGGCCGGAATGGCCGAAAATACTTCGACCGGGCCGACCCAGACTTCAGCCGGCACAGAAGAAGATGGTGATGGTGATGAAACACCGTCCGGAGAACAGCCAGCAGCACCGGCAACCCTTGAACCACCGCCCGAGGGAACCGAAGACCTGTTTAAAATCTGGGATTAACAGTCGAAGCTAAAAACAGCTTCAGCGGTTATAGTAGTCCTGAAGTTTGGGCGATGCGTTCCGCAGCTTTTTTAGAGCCTTTTCCTCGACCTGGCGCACACGCTCGCGGGTAACCCCGAGAATGCGTCCGATTTCTTCGAGTGATCTTGGCACGCCGTCTTCGAGACCAAATCGGAGTTTTATCACGTTCTGTTCACGTTCACTGAGCATGTCGAGCACACGACAGATCTGATCACGCAACAGTGAATCCACAACTGCTTCTTCAGGGCTGACGGCATCGTCGTTGGTAATATAATTTTCGAGCGAAGTGTCTTCTTTGTTACCGACAGAAACCTCGAGCGAAACCGGCTCCTGAGTGAGGCGAACGACTTCTTCAATTCTGTCTACAGGCAGATCGACGCGCTGCGACAGTTCTTCGATGGTAGGCTCGCGCCCCCTTTCCTGAACGAACATGCGCTGCTGCTTTCTGACCTTGTTAACGATCTCCATGATGTGAACCGGGATACGAATGACACGTGACTGTTCGGCGAGAGCGCGGGTTATCGCCTGCCGGATCCACCAGGTCGAATAAGTCGAAAACTTATAACCCAGTGTGTAATCGAATTTTTCGATGGAACGCAACAGACCGAGGTTGCCTTCCTGAATCAGGTCCAGAAAAAGCAGGCCACGGTTGGTATATTTCTTGGCGATACTTACAACCAGCCTCAGATTAGCTGTTATCAGGGCTTCGCGCGCTTCCTGATCGTTTTCGAGAATGCGGCGGGCAAAATCACGTTCCTGCTCATGCGTGGCCAGATCAAGCTTGGTCAGCTGCTGCAGATAGAGTTTAACCGAATCGTCGAAAATAGACTCTTCCTTGCGGCGCTCACGCTCGTCCTGATGGTCCACGACAACATCATCTTCAGAACGCTTTCGATAAGGTGAAGCGACCTTGATATCATCGACGGCAGCGTTTTTGCGGCTGTCTTTGTGATGGTTTTCTCTGCCCTTATTGTCGCCTGCCTTAACGGTCTTAGGCATTTTCCAGCTCCTCTTCGCAGCTGAATCTCCCCATGCTGCGAAACTTTTTATAGCGGTTTTCAGTCAATTCTTTGCGGCTCATCCTTTTAAGTATCGGCAGATGAGCTTCAATCTGTTTGACAATTTCTTCGGCAGCGCGCTGATGATTCCTGTGAGAGCCGCCGAGTGGTTCGGGAAGAATACCATCGATGATTCCTGCTTCAAGCAGGTTGGTAGCGCGAAGCCTGAGGGCGTTGGCAGCTTCCTTGGCCTTGGTGGCGTCATTCCACAGAATCGCGGCACACCCTTCGGCCGAAATTACTGAATATACCGAAAATTCGAACATGAAAACGCGGTCTCCGATACCGATGGCAAGAGCGCCGCCGCTGCCGCCTTCACCGGTCACAAAGCAGAGTATCGGCACACCGATATCTGACATCTCGGCAAGGTTTCTGGCAATAGCATCGCTCTGCCCACGTTCTTCGGCACCGATACCCGGAAAAGCGCCAGGTGTGTCGATAAAAATTACTATCGGCAGACCAAAACGCTCAGCTGTATGCATCATGCGTAAAGCTTTGCGGTATCCTTCGGGGTGCGGCATGCCAAAGTTGCGATAAATGTTCTCTTCGGTGTCGTGACCTTTCTGGTGGCCGATGATCATGACCTTATGCTGTCCGATGAGACCGATGCCGGAAACGATAGCGGTGTCATCTCCGAACAAACGGTCGCCGTGCAGTTCGACGAATTCATCTCCACAAATAAGTTTGATCAGGTCAAGAGTTGAGGGACGATTGATGTGGCGGGCCACCTGGGCAATCTGCCATGGCTCGAGGCTGCCATAAACTTCGACTTTGAGCGCTTCGACCTTGTCGGTTATCGCCTGAATCTCGCGTGACAGATCGACCTTGCCTGTCTCGGAAATAACCTGCAGTTCTTTTATGCGAGCTTCGAGTTCTATGATTGACTTTTCAAATTCAAATGCTTTTGGCATGTTAACTCCCGGTTCAGGCGGTCAGATAGCGAAGGATTCGGGCTACCGTCGACTTGAGAACACGACGGTGCACCACACAATCGATCATGCCATGTTCGAGCAGAAATTCGGCGCGTTGAAATCCATCCGGCAGCTTCTGGCGGATTGTCTGCTCGATTACGCGGGGGCCGGCAAAACCGATCAGAGCGCCCGGTTCTGCGATGTTAACATCGCCGAGACTGGCAAAACTCGCCGAGACGCCGCCCGTGGTCGGATCAGTCATGATTGAAATATAGGGGACTGCCGCCAGATTGAGCCTTTTGATGGCCGCCGACGTTTTGCCCATCTGCATCAGCGAGTATATCCCTTCCTGCATGCGGGCGCCACCGCTGGCCGAAACAATTATCACCGGCAGTTTTTCGTCAGCTCCGATTTCGAGAATGCGGGTAAGTTTTTCGCCAACGACTGAACCCATACTGCCACCCATGAATTCAAAATTCATGACGCCAAGCATATAAGGCAGCCCTTCGATCGCGGCACGGCCAGTGGTGACCGCCTCATTGACATCAGTCTTGGCGATCGATTCCTTGAGACGCTCACCGTAAGGTTTTGAATCAACAAATTCAAGAGGATCGACCGAGCGAATCTCACGGTTGACCTCAACAAAAGAGTTATCATCACTCAGCAATGCAATGCGGTCCCACAGGGGCATGCGCAGATGTTGATCACATTTACTGCATAGGTAGAGATTTTTGGCGAGATCCTTGATCAGCAGAACCTCTCCGCAGCGGGTACATTTTTTCCAGAGATCCGATGGAACATCCCGTCTGGGACGGGTGAGCTTGTCAAACCATCCCATGGTTCACCACCACCAGTATAGTATAGTCTGTGTCATAAACACAGTTTATACCAGATTTAACCGGCCATTACAAGTGGTTGTCGTCAGTTGCGCTGCCCGCTGTTTTCCTGACCAGAACAGGATTATCTAGAAATGCCCGACAAAAAAACTGCCACCCCGGGTTCGAGGTGGCAGCTTGTGGAGATCACAGACATGAGGTCATGAGAACGGGTCGGTTTTGATGGTTTCCTTGCGGCTCTTGTAGACTTTGCCGGTGGCCTGATCGCGGGCCTCGATATAAACGATGTATTCGGTATCAGGCTGCAGGCCGCTCAGTATGTTGTCATAGGTGGTGATTGCCTGACCGCCTGCCAGCAGCATGTCGTCTGCCAGGGTATTGGTTTCCTTGCGCACGAAGAAAGCGGTGCAGACCGCCGGCGATTTGATATCGAACTTGACTTTGCACTTGAACGAACCGTCGGCCTGAATTACCAGGGTCGTGAATAGAGAAGTATCATCTTCTTCACTTGAGTCATCGGGAGCCCAGGGGGTCTCGGTGGTTGTTCCGATAAGGGCGAGAGTAGTGAAAGTCAATGTACCGAACGATGTTGTACTGGTTCGGTTGCCGCTCTTGTCGGTACAGATAATCTCGTAAGTATAGACAGTTTGTGGCAGAAGACCGGTGAGGTCGTATTTATGCCCTGTCTGATAAGTCCTGCTGACCGGGAATTCAAGACGGTCGCCGGTATGCGTGCGCAGAACAATGCGACTCAGACAGACTTCGTCAGTTTTCCAGCTGACAGTAGCTTTAACGTCAGAAACAGAAGTGACAACTCCGCTGATGATGGGTGGAATATTGTCACCGAAGCCGGGCAGCCCATTAGTGCCGTGGCACAGATAGCAGAGACTGCTGTCGGTGTAGTTATGGTCGGGATTCATGGTTGTGTCGTTGTGACAACTCAGACATGCCGACTGCTGCCAGCCGGGATGCATGTTGTCAAGCAGCGGCGCATTATCATGCCCGTTGATTGTGCCGGTGCCGCCAGGAACGCTGATAATCGGCGAACTGATCGCACCCGGGTTCTGTGTCGATCCGTCAACAACCAGGCCGCTTCCGGTAGAAGTTTCGGTCTGGTAGGCGCCAAGCGGGTTCAGATTGCCGCCTGAGCTTGACGAACTCGATGAACAACCTGCGGAAAGGAAGACAACTGCTGTGAAAAACAGTAGCAGAAGCCATGAATTCTCATGCAAGCGTCGGTAAGACTTCATACTGATCTGTAACCTCCAGAAATTGAGCTGATATAAATTGCTCTCTCGTTGTATCGACAAATTGTATGAAGCTGATTAGAAATCTTTTTTTTTCAGAAACTGTTCACAATTATGCGAAAGCTGCCGAACTTGGTTGAAGATTTTACATCGCCATCTTATTCTCAGGACAGTTATGAAACAAATCAGACAAGCGATTGTATGTGCAGCTACGCTGGTATTATCCAGTATCTATACACTGGTGACATACCCTCTGTATGTCTGCAAAAATCTCGGTTACCACCTCAGATCACCCTCAGTACTCCTGTATGCGTTGATATTCTTTATTCTAGACCGTTACACCAAACTACTGGTCGTCAATAATTCGCATCAGCTGCCGGTAAAAGTTATCGAAGACTTCTTCACACTTACCTACGTGAAGAACCCGGGAGTCGCTTTTGGCTGGTTTCCTGACTGGCGACTGCCGCCGATAATGATGGCTCTGACCATGATTCTTATAATCGGCTATTACAGCCTCAAACTGCCCGAAGAAGAACGCCTGACCCGCTGGTCACTCGCTCTGCTCGTCGGCGGTGCGATCGGCAATCTGTATGACCGTATATTGTACGGCTTTGTTGTGGACTTTTTCCTGTTCCACCTTGGCCCGTTCGACTTTCCGGTGTTCAACATCGCCGATATCGCGATCGACCTCGGGGTATTCATGCTGTTTGTAGACATCTTTTTCCTTACTTCCGATGAGGATGAGGAAGATAACAGCGAAGGTCTGGCGCCGACCTCGGCCTGACCCGACATGTACCCGATACTGCTGTCGACACCCTGGTTCAATATATACAGCTACGGGCTGTTGATAGCTCTCGGCTATACGCTTGGGACAGTTCTCATTCTGCGCGAAGCCAGACGGGATGACCTGAATGCCGGCGCCATTTTCGACATGCTGCTTTTACAGCTGATTATCGGCATCTGTGGCTCGCGTCTGCTGTTTGTCATCGAGTATTCACCTGACAAGCTCAATTTCAGAGATTTTTTCGCATTCGAACAGGGCGGTTTGACTTTTTACGGAGCTGTAATCAGCAGTATCATCTTCGACCTGCTCTACCTCAAATACCGGAGAATGCCGTTCTGGCGGGTAATCGACTGCGTTGGCTACGGACTGCCTGCCGGCATAGCAGTAGCCAGACTTGGCTGCCTTCTCAACGGCTGCTGCTATGGCACCGGAAGCAGTCTGCCCTGGGCAATCCCTTTTGCCGCAGCGGGCACCGGCACATACCATCCGACCCAGCTCTACGAATCTGTGGGAGCCCTGTTGATATGGTATCTGCTTTACCGTTTGCAGTCGTGGCGACGAAACTATGGCGAGATTTTTCTGGCTTGCATGGCCTCTTACGGACTGTTAAGATTTTTTATCGAATTTATCAGAGCAGAAAACCCGGTATTTGCACTGGGAATGACAACGGCACAGGTTATCGGCCTTCTGATGATCCTGGTTGCCTTTATTGCCTGGAAAAAAATAGCCACCGGCAGAAGCCAGAGAATAATGCCGCTGCAGCAGCCGGTCGAATTGGCTAAAGAAGCATGATCAAAGGGATTCACTTCGATCTGCCCTACTATACTTACGGAATTCTGTTTGTAGTGGCATATCTGGCCGGACTATGGCTGTTCAGGCGTAACAGCATCAAACTGGGACTGCCGATGCCAGATCTTATCGACCTTTCGCTGACAGCCTGCATTTCGACTCTGGCCGGAGCAAGAATAGCTTATATTCTGCTTTTTCCTGAGCACTTCAGCAGTTTGCGTGATTATCTGGCAATACATGAAGGCGGTCTGGTTTTTTACGGCGGCCTTGTTGCGTTCATCATCTCGCTGGCCATAATGAGCCGGCTTAAACACCTGAGCTTCAGGCAGCTGTTCGATGTGCTGGCACCGTCTGCCGCTCTGGGACACGCGATTGGACGTCTCGGCTGTCTGGTCAATCACTGCTGCTATGGCGCACCTACCGACTGCTGTCAGATTTACCGCCTGCCAGACGACCCGCCCGGCCTGTTCAGACACCCTACCCAGCTATATGAAAGCATCTTTCTGATTCTACTGATGTTCGCGCTCAACTATGTACTGAAAAAGCAATATTCGGCAAAAATTCGCAGAAGTGGGCTGAGTGCAGGCTTATATCTGGCTTCATACGCCATTTTCCGCTTTATACTCGAATTTATCCGAGCCGACAACCGTGGTGGTTTTTATACGGCCCTGGCTCTTTCACCTTCGCAGATTACGGCTGTCATTTTGCTGTTGTGTTCTACTGCCCTTATAGCTTATGCTGTAGTATATCCAGACACCACCCGGGGAACAACAGATGAACAGAGTTGAAGAATGGTGCGTCGAAGCAGATTTTGCCGGATTGCGGCTCGATCAGGCTGTCAACCAGAAATACAGTGAAATTTCGCGCACACTGGCCCATGAAATGATAAAAGCCGGAGAGATTCTGCTGAACGGCAGCGCAACCAAGCCCGGACAGAAGCTTAAAGGCGGTGAATCGGTAAAACTGACACTGCGTTGTGAAGAAGAATCCACGGCGATTACCGCGACTCCTCTTGATTTTAAAATACTCTACGAAGACAGATATCTTGTAGTGATCGACAAACCGGCCGGACTGGTCGTTCACCCGGGTGCCGGCAAAGAAAAGGCCACAGTGGTCTCAGGCCTGCTGGGGCACACAAAACTGAGCCCGATCGGCGCGCCGACACGCCCGGGAGTCGTTCATCGCCTCGACAAGGATACCAGCGGCATTATGGTGCTGGCCAAAACCCGTGAAGCTCATCGCCGCCTGGCCGAAGCCTTTTCCGGCCGTGAACTCGAAAAGGAGTATATGGCAATAATTCAGGGCCACATTGTTAACCGCAAGGGACGCATCGAAGTCGCCATCGAACGCGACAAGATTCACCGCAAGCGGATGAAGGCGACGTCGGCAGACAAGGGAAGAATGGCCATCAGCCTGTTTGAGGTAGTTGAATACCTCGAGAGCGCGACGCTGATAAAGGTCAGAATTCTTACCGGCAGAACCCATCAGATTCGTGTCCACATGGCTTTTACCGGCCACCCGTTGCTGGGCGACACCACTTATGGCGGAAAAAAATGGCAGAATAGAACCCGCCATTTTCTGCACAGCAGCCGGCTGGCATTCAAGCACCCGATCACCGGTGCCAGAATAGACCTGCAGGCGCCGCTGCCAGAATACTTTACCAGCGCGATAAGCGAACTGCGCAGTAAAGCGGCAGCAACTTAAAAGTTGTCATACCGGCTTTCCCTGCCGATATATTGCAAAGCAATGACAAAACTCAAGGTAAAACGATGAACATGACCGACAGATTCTTCAGACCTGATGCACGACAGGGCAATTTTGCGCTGTACGCAATTGTATTTCTGTTCGTTGGCATCATTCTTTCGATCTTTATCTTTTTTCCGCAGTTTCTCAACATGCAGTCAGGTATCTACGGGATTTCCTGCCGTGAAATCCGCGTAAAAATCAAGGCTGCAGTTGAGGAATACAACGTCAGCAATACCAAAACCATCATAGAACCGGGGAAACGCATAGACCTCGACACCCTCAAAGAAAAGGGGTTTCTTGCAGAAATCCGGCTATGCCCGCAAAAGGGTGAATACCGGTTCGACGGCATGGGAAATGTCTACTGTACTTTTCACATTGCTGAAGAAAACAAATATACTGCTGAAAAGAACTGACTCTGAACAACGGAGGAACCATGAACAAGCATCGAAGAAGAACCTATCTGATCAAAACCGGACTTCAGCTCAGATACATGGGCATCATCATATCTACCATGCTGCTGGTGGCTTTTGGCGTTGGCTGGACGATCTACCACACATCCTGGAGTCGTATTGCAAACACACAGGATCTGACCATAGACAAGCTGGCCGGCATTTTCGATGCAGTCAACTCGATTCTGGTGCGCTGGATATTTGTATTCGTCTTAGTAATAGCGATATTATCGATATTCGTCTCACACAAGATAGCCGGGCCGGTTTACCGCCTTGAAGAAACTACTCGGATAATAGCTTCAGGCGATCTGACCAGCAAGATACATCTGCGTCACGGCGATGAACTGCAGGATCTGCAGGAAGCTTTCAACAAGATGTCAGATTCGCTCTGCAAAATGGTGGCCAAGGATCGTGAAGTCATCGACAAGCTGGTTGCCACCGGCGAGCGCCTGCGTGAAACCATCGAAAAGAAAAACCTAGACCAGAAAGCGGTCGAATCGATCAACAGCGATCTTTACGGTGTCATCGAAGAACTGCGACTCATCACCAGTGGCTTCAAAATCGATGAGAACGACAGCTCAACCGACCGGGGTGAACCGGCAGAATCCGCCCTCGAAGAAACCGCCTGAGAAATATTCATAAATAAATCTGTGCATACTGCCGATTTATCGACTGTTATGCGAAAACACAGGTATTTAACCAGCTTCTTAGTGCTGACGCTTGTCGTCGTTTTTCTCAACGGCGCCAATATCAGACGCAGTGTCGAAAGATCGGTAAAGGACCCGGTACCCCAGGGCCGCCCCAACTACGACGCGATGTTTGCCGACGGCAAATTACGTATAGCTGTCTTCTGGGGCTGGGACCACCCGCGGGACACAATCATGGGCTCATTTCCGGCATTCGAAACCCTCAACGGCAAACGCCTTTACTACCAGGGCAAGCCGGTATTGATCGAAATTGGCATGATCACCCAGATCAACGACAAGCCCAAAGATATATTCAAGAAAGCACTTGAAGACAGCACCATTGACATGGTCATTTATTCGGGGCATGCGCGCTACGGCAAGGGCATGGCCTTTGAGTCGATGTATGATATATTCAGGTGCGGTAATGGCGATCTGATAGAAGATCGGCATGTAAAGCCCTACAAGGTCTTCAAGGCAACGTCAGAAGATCTCGACGACACCTTATTTGCCAAAACCTACAAAATTATCATGCTGAACTGCTGCGATTCACATGGACATTTTCGGCAAAGCTGGGCACGCCGGTTCAGAGAATGCAGTGCGCCGATCGATCTGCTGACAGTAGAGTTTCCGGTATTCAATCTTTACGATCACCGGCGTGTGCTCAATCTGTTGCGCGACATTCTTGCCTTCGCTGACTGGAAAACGATAAAGTCCAATTATGAATCAGAGGTTCACAAACGAAAGAACCGCCTGATCATTGACCAGATTCGCGATCCCGGTGAAGACGACTTTGCCATGGACGGGGCTTACTGACCTCGAGTCGCAAAGTTGTTCGATTACGAGGACGATCAGGATTCCGCGCACGATTTTTATGCGCAGAGCAGCAATACACAACAGAAAATACTTTTGAACTTACCCTGTTTTTGAGTCAGGGTAATTGTTGAATGACCAGCGATTTTGCTGTACACTGAGCGGCGGTATGCAAATTCAACAGGCCTGACAGTTTCACTTCGCTTACATCATCCGATCTGCCCAGGGATTGCCCGGCCGACGTTTCAGAGTCATTCTCATTTGCTGCCATCTCGATGACAAGGTTTGGGAGGGCATTATGAAATTCAGATTAGCACTGATGGTATTTTTTGTCTTGTCAGTGACCGCTGCTGCATTCACAGCCGGGCAGTCAGAAGTAGTGCAGATGCGCGACAGCAATGCGCAGGTGCAGATGATAGATCAGCGAGGAGGTCAGGATGAGACGACACTCCAGATAGATTCGCTGCAGCTTGCCAACTCCTCAGAAAATCCTGATTTCGTGCAGAA
>CAZMWO010000005.1:0-16328 GCA_964569565.1 uncultured bacterium
GTGAAGGAGAGGTAAAATGAAAGAAGTTCTGTCGATGTTCGCAGGATTGTATACAGTATCGTTGTGCGGATTTCTGCTGTTCATCAAAAAAGGCTTTTTGCAGATTACTGGTGAAAGCTCGCTGCCCTCGATTGACATGTGCAGCCTCTACGAGAGTGAAGACAGCGAAAATATCACTGATATTGAAGATCATACCCTGAACTAATTATTTGCTTGATTTCGCAGGTTACTTAACCTAAGATAAAGAATAATTTATTTTAGGTTTTGCGCATGCCATTCGACACCAAGTTTGAATTTATTCTTCAGTTCGAGAAGATTCTCGGGGAAATGAAAAGCAAAAATCCCGAGACCTATGGGCGCAATCTGCAATTTCTGAGCACCGAGCCCATTGAAACGGTCCGGCCGATTCTGCACAAGTTTTTCCCCGGTGATACCGGTTTGATCGACACACTGACCCGCAAAGACATAGATCTAATGCTCATGCGGATTCTGCGCTCAGAAGTCGTCGGTTTTCAGGGCGAAGGCGAAAAGCTGGTCAGAAAGGCCCGCACCATTATTTCACAGTTCGGTTTTCTGCCGCCGGTGGCGTTCTTTTATGTCTACAACGGCGCCGAGCTTTTTGAAGCAATGCTCGAGAGCACTTATAAGACTCTTAAAAAGCGTGGCAGGCCGGTCAGCCTCTCTGATGTCTGGAGACGGTTTTCTTCGCCTCTGACCGCGAGTTTTGAGCTTAAAAGTGTATTTACCAAAGATCTGCTGTTTAAGATCAGGCAGCGTCTGAAAAACTATCTCGAAAAGGATTCGCGCTTTTATCTCGATGCGCGCAGCCCGAAAAAGCTATATGTCGGGCTTTCTGAATGGGGCAGTATAAGTTTTGAAGATTGAATGAGTGAGGGGCGCGATTGTGACAGGCAGGGCAGCGCTTAAGCACGCTAATAATGTAAAGCTGCTTGTGGTTTTTCTATGGCTGATGGCTATCGCCTTGACAGCGGTGCTGATTCCAGTGCATGCATGGGCTTTGCCAGCTGCTTTTGGCATGATCATCATCTGTTTTGCCTATCTTCGCGATCAGATCATGATTCAATCTTCTGCCGTCGAAGTCTGCGACTTTTATTCGAAGGTACATGAGATTGACAATCTGCAGATTCTGCAAAGCGAGCGCCCATACAGCCGAATTCTCAACACTGTCCTCGATCTTGGCCGTTTTGACTGGGCGGTGCTGTTTTTGATGGATTTTGAGAAAGACAGCTTCGTGGCGGTTGAAGCAGCTGGGATCGAGCTGAACAGATTTGCTTCGGTCAACTTTGACAAAATTGCCAGCGAGCCAGGACTTGATGACGTAACCTTGTCTTTCAGGCTTCTCGAACACGCCTTTAAGGAACATGAATTTCGCGGCGCCCTGGCCGGAACGACTCTGGTCTGCAATCACACTTTTTATGGCTGCATGCTGGTCGGTCGCGATGATCCTGATTGCGAGCTCAGTGAAGAAGATAATTTCAGGCTTGAGATTCTCTCAGATCAGATTTCGATCTGTCTGCACAACTATCGCATGCACAAAGAACTGGCATTGCGGGCTGAAGACCTCTCTGAGCGCCAGGTTCAGATTCAGCGTGAACTCGAAATGTCACGTATTGTCCAGGAAGGCGTCATGCAGCGCGAGGCTCCTTCGCTTCCGGGTCTCTCAGTCGCAACATACAGCCAGCCGGCCCGTTTTATCGGTGGTGACTTTGTCAGATATGTCGAAGAGCCAGCCAGAGGCCGACTCGGCATTCTCATTGGCGACGTCAGCGGAAAGGGTATTCCGGCTGCGCTGGTTATGGCTGTTGTCGTCTGCCTTTTTAACGAAAAGACCAGCCTCGACATGCCCCCCGACCGTCTGCTCGCCGATATTAATGTGGCAATGAAAAGCTTTCTGGGAGCACGCTCACGTTTTAATTCATCGGCTATCTGGGGAATATTCAATCTCGAACGCAAATGTTTCACCTATGCCAGCGCCGGGCACGATTTTCCTTTACATCTCGATTTCAGAGAGAACGAAATTAGAGAACTGGTTTCGACCGGGACACTGCTCGGACTCTTCAATGAAAGCGAATATCAGAGCATCGAAGTGCCTGTGGATGAAGGTGACAAGATAATGTTTTATTCTGATGGTCTCGTCGATTTTTTTGAATACAACCTTGGCTACGCCGATGGCTATGCTGAACTCAAAAAATTTCTGCGCGAACGTCGAACGAAAACTTCACAGGAAATCGTAAACGAAATAACCACGTTGGTCGAAAATTCGACGGGACCCACCAAAGACGATATTACAGTTACGGTATTTTCTATTGCCAACATTACCTGAACCAGTCTTGAATTTTAAATCGACGTTTGTCGCCATTTTTATGCTGGCGCTTTTTGTCATGGCAGCTGTCTCGCCAGCGGCGGCTGCCGACATTGTCGATGGCACTTTCCGGCTCAGGGCTCGAAAAAATGAGCTGGATCTGGCCCTGCGTCAGCAATATCTCAGCAATCCTTCTTACAGAGCCCAGATTCGCGAGGCTTCGCGTGGTCTCCAGCTGATTCCAGGCGAGAGCGAGGTCGGTTTTCAGGTTTACAATTTTACTTCGGGAAACTACGAATACCGGGTTGGCAAGCTGGTAGCTCAGGGAAAGCACTGTCATCTCTTCATCGAACGCGAGAATGCCGGTATTTATGGCGAACGTGCGTCGGCAGTCTATTCACAGATAGTGGATAATTTTGATAGCCGTGTGTTTACAACTGTCGACAGCTGGTTCGGTCGTCCCGTTGTGCCGCCGGAATTCAATTTACCTGACGAGCGCGTTTATATTTTTCTGGTAGATGTCAGAGACAGCTTTGCAGAAGGTTATGTGGCAGGGTACTTTGACCATCGCGATATCGACAGCCTTTTCGGCAACCAGAAACCTGTTTTTTTTATGGATATCGCACCGGGTGACCCCGGTGACCCCGATGACAAGGGCAGTCAGTTTTATCGCACTCTGGCTCATGAACTGCAGCACATGGTTAATTTTTCGATACGACATGCCAATAAGGGCGCTGAGCAGGAACGCTGGCTTGACGAAGGCTTCTCTATGTTCTGTGAGTATGTGTTTTCTGGCCTGGTAGGCGCAACCAGTGAACGCTGGCCTCCCGAACCACATTTTGCGCGCTTTCTTGAGAACCCGGCGATAAATCTTGTCAGCAACAGTAAAGAAAGCTGGTTTCGCGAAGAGTTGCTGTTCCGGCAATATGGCGCTTCATTTGCTTTTGTCGTCTGGCTGGTAGAAAAATACGGTGGCGAAAGCGCGTCTTTGCAGCAACAGTTTTTGCGGGAACTGGTACATTCGCGTGAAAAGGGCGCTGTGAGTATCAATAATCTGCTGGTCTCGGCGAATACCAGTTTTAATGAAGCTTTTGCCAACTTTGTCATGGGCCTTCACATCGAAGACTCAGGAAACCCGCTCTGGGAGTATGCTGACAAAAATGCCGCATTTGGCAAAGATCTTGGCGCAATGCTGCCGCTGAGTTTCGTTAAACACTACTTTGCAGATGATGGCGGATCGTTCGTCGGCGGGCATGGACAGTCTATTCCAAACAGCGTGCTGCTCGAAGAGATTTACGGCAAAGGTCAGGTAAACATCACCATGTCATTCGAAGAGGGCATGACGCCATATCTCGCCGAAATCTCACATAACACCGCCGGATCTTTGCGTCGGCTGTATCCTGACCATCGAGGGCAGGTTTCGTTGAATGCCGATTTTGGCGGTCAGCGTCGGTATTTTCTTCTTCCGCTTGCGGTTAAACCTGAAGATTCAGTCAGCGTGCCCCTTAATTACTCGTTTAAAACAGACACTGCAGCTCTGGTTCTTTATCCGGTCGCACACCCTGTCTTTTCCGACCAGATTCTGATCTTCCTCAAGTCGTTTTCTGGACCGATCGAAACGCCGCCAACCCTGCGGGTTTTCTTTGGCAATCTTATAGATACACCTGAATTTATAAGTGCTGACAGTGATCATTCCACTTATATGGCTCATTATCAGTTACCTGGCGACGGTCGCGGTCAGGCGGTCTGTTATTATGGCGAAAATTCATGTTCATTCAGCTTCTCGGCAGTTCGCAACCGTGAGCAGGAAAACATACAGCTGCCTCTGGCCAATGTTTATCTCAAAATCGATCAGACCGCACCCGAGGGGTTACTGATGTTTTCACAATCTGATGCCATGCAACTATCGCCCGTCGCTGAAGTTCTTGCCGGTCCTTTCGATGTAATACTGCCGGAATCCGTTTCGGCTGCTGTTGTCTTCAATTCAGAAACCTATCGGGCTCCCCGCGCCGGCTGGTGTCGGGTCGATGATTCCGGATCAATCATTGACTGGCAGCCTTTAAAATCTGCCGGTGACGACAGGCAGGCGACAGTGAAGGCTGCCGGCCGCTATTATCTGCTCAACGACCGTGCTGCTCCTGAGTTGTCGCTGCCCCGTATCCGTCAGATCGATGCGAACCATCTGTTGATAGATGTTGTCGCCTCAGATGATCTCTCAGGTATCGACTTCTCAGGTTTGCGCGTATCGGCCAACAAACGTCAGGTAAAAGCCTCATATTCAGAGGAAACATCAACTATAGATGTATCGGTGGCGTCTCTGGATACGGGTGATAACGACATCATGGTTGAGTTGTCCGATCGTGCCGGAAACATGGCCCGGGCATCGATTATCGGTCAGGGTCTGGCGCCGGCAGTCAGCGCACGCGCCGAAGTGTTCCCAAATCCATGCCATCAACAGGCCCGTATCAGAATGAACTTTTCAGGAGCGCCGCTGGTCAATCATGGCGAAGTCAAAATTTATGACACGGCCGGACATCATCTGGTGACACTGCCGCTCGAGCAGGAGACCGCCTCGGCTTATGGAACTGCCTGGAATTTGTGCGGCAAAAACGGCCGGCCGGTGAGCAATGGTGTTTATATATACCGCATCAAAGCATCTGCCGATACGCAGAAATTTCGCGCATCCGGTAAAATAGCGGTTCTTCGCTGACCTGCGCCAGCCGTTTCATGATCTCGCAGCATGAGAATCAAGTGTCGATGCGCTCCTACTTCGTGTAGGCCTTGAGTGCGCGTTCATATCTCGCCTTGGTGCTGAGAAATTCTTCGAGTTTCTGTTTGGCCAGCGTCTGGTTGCCACTGCTGATCGCCTGCACGTAAGCCTTGTAAGAATCCTCGTAGATGTCTTTAACCTTCTTGAGGTTTGGGTGCATCTGGCCGTAAGGTATTCTGTCGACTTCAGGTGCCAGTCGGACTCCGTAAGGATCAGCACTTGGCGTCGATCTCGTCTGCTCTGGCAACTGCATGGTATCGGCAGATTGCACGCTTAACATGTATGGCGGCTGGACTTCGCCTGCCGGGGTCTGCGCCTGCGCTCCACCTTTTTTGTAGCCAAACAGCTTCGCAATGCCTGAAAACAGTTTTTCGCCGATTATACCGCCGACTATGCTGCCGAGCATGGTGCCGACTACTGGTATCGGAATCATCGAACCGAGCATGGCGCCAAGAGTCGAGCCTGCCGCCTGACCGGCGATCGCTACTGGATCGAGCGCTTTGATCGCTGCTTTAAAGCTCATGCCGCTGCCGAGGTTTCCACCGAGGGAACCGCCTACCAGCGCCGTTAATGTTGGCAGCAGAGCGCCGGCGATGGTGCCAACTATAGGAATCGGAACGAAAGTCTGGATAAGCGGGGTGAATACCTGCCCGGCTGCTGCGCCGAGCGAAGAGCCGACAACGTTGCCGACGAACTGCATCGAAGCGACCGACTTAACCGCATCTTTGACGCTGACTTTCTGGCCGTTCATCAGCTGGCTGGCGAGATTGATCGCAATCGAGGTGCCGGCCGTCATTGCCAGATTCTTGACGCTGAAAGATTGCTTGATCGAGCTGGCAGCGTTCTGAAAGCCCTTGCCAAGAGCTTTTTGCGTCTTGATCAAGGTCTCACTGAGCTTTAACGATCTGAATTCAGAGACGGTCTGGTCGCTGTAGGCGCGCGAACCGTCGATTGCCCCATCGATCTTTCCTTCGACGACCGCCTGCCGGTAAAGGGCCTCGTTGGTTTCATTATAGCTGGCCAGTTTGGCGTCGTAATCAGCTTTGAGCTGAGATTTGGCAGTCGGGTCGGTGGCATTCTGCCATGCCTGCTGCGCATCATGAATCTCTTTGTATCTGGTGGTGGCGTTGCCATCTACAGTAGCATATTTGGTATTGTCGAGGAACTGCCTGATCATCTGACTGCGGTCTTCAGGAAATTTCTGAATGTAGGCATCGACGAATTCGCGGTAGGTTTGCGGTTTGCTGCTTTCGAACACCTGACAGACCTTCGAGTATGGTGCCTGAATGCGGTTGCTTGCAAGAACGTCATAGAACAACGAGGCATTGACACCTTCAGTAGACAGCATTTCCATGCCGTTTTTAAGGACGCCGTCATTTGGCCCGGTGGTTACACCCTGATTCTTGAATATGTACTTGTTATCAGCGATGTTTTTATGGGTCTTTATACGCCATGAAGTAGCATTATCATGGTATTCGCGGGTCGAGAGCGCTTCAATAGCTTCGGCCCAGCCTTCTGAAATGGCAAAGCCCTCATCGGAGACCGTGTTCTTTGAGTGCGAACCGTAATAACTGGTTGCTGGATAATTGTTCCGCTCGTAGAGCTGGTCCATGATCATGTGGCCGGTCTCATGTGCGATGACAGAGGCGGCCGAAGGATCGGCCATGCCGCCATTGAAAACTTCACTGTTAGATGGAATTACAATGCGGTTGACGTTTGAGTTGTCACGGTAGCTGACCTGGCCGTTCGCGCCCTGTTCAGCCAGAACGAAACCGCGAGCGTCATGATGAATACCGCCAGAATTATCAACTTCAAGATAAACCGGTTTTTTGAGGTCGTTTACCAGCCACTCTGCGAAAGCCGGGTCTTTGGTTCCCTGAGATACGTCATTCTGAAGCCGGTCAATCTTGAAGTTGCGCGCTTCGACCTGCATCGCCACTGTCTGGCGCAGGCCCGGGTTGTTTTCTATGTAAGCTTTCAGCTGTTGATAGCGTGGGTCGGTATTGGGCAGCGCCTTGAGGACTTCTGCCTGATTGCCCAGAAAATCTTTGGTGCTGGCGACTGAAGAGTTGCTATCGACAGGGGTGACCAGCTTAAAATGGGTCATTGGCGCTTCATCGGCCAGAACCTGGCTTATAATGCGGTTATGACTGCCTTTTACATAGTATTTGCCCGATTTTGAATCGAACTCGGGCACTACCGACTGCACGACATTGCCGGTTTCGTCTCTGACTACGTAGCGTATCCCCTCAGATGTCGCTACAAATGAGCCGGTCGCAGTAACCATGCTGCTGAAGAAAACCGCCAGCATTACCAGTATGCATAGCCTTACCGACCGTAATCTTTTCATTTTCTGCCTCCAGAGACCAAGGGGATATTTTAATCAATTATAACTTTTATTCCCCCACACCACAAGGTACCCCGGCCGCAAAAACGTTGCCGCAAATAAGACTGTGTCTGAATGCAGATCAGTAATGAATGAGGAGGATTCTTCTGTCGCTCAGTCCCAGAGTTGCCAGTCCGGTTTGCCTGCATAAACGTCGAGATAATACTGTTTTCGCTTTAATTTTCCGGCGGCCTCGGGGTCGAGCAATACAATAGCTTTTTCGTGAAACTGCAGAAGACTGGCCGGGCATGATGCTGAGACCGGACCCTCTACCATCTCATGAACGGCTTCAGCCTTATCTTTCCCGAAGGCGAGCAGAACGCACTGCTTTGCTTCCATGATTGTGCCCAGACCCATGGTGACCACGTGTCTGGGAACCTTATCTTCACTGCCGAAAAAACGCGAATTGGCTTTGATCGTCTTCTGGGAAAGGGTTTTCAGGCGGGTGCGGGAAGCCAGCGACGAGCCGGGTTCATTGAACGCAAGATGGCCGTCATGCCCAATGCCAAGCAGTTGCAGGTCGATGCCGCCGGCCACCTTGATGGCAGCTTCGTAGGCAGCGCAACTGGCGGGAAGATCCTTTGCCATGCCATCGGGAAGATGGCTTGCACCTTTTGCCAGGTCGATCTGGCTGAAAAGGTTCTTGTGCATTTCACTGAAAAACGAGCAGGGGTGAGAAGGGTCGAGCCCGACGTATTCGTCGAGGTTGAAAGTCGTGACGTTTTTGAATGAAAGTGACTCTTCGCGATGCATACGCACGAGTTCTTTGTAGAGTGCCAGGGGGGTCGATCCGGTTGCCAGCCCGAGAATCGCCTTTGCCTTGTCTTTGATCAGTCGCGCAATGATTTTGGCTCCCAGCTTGCTCGCTTCGATTTTGTCTGACTTTATGATTACTTCCATTGCTTTTTCTCCTCGCCTGCATGCAGAATCCTGATTTTGTCGCATTATATCACAACCCGCCGGCCGGCGCAGATATTCTGCGGCCGGGCAATCAATATTTACTGCCGACCTTGCTCTGGCGGTTCCGGCGGATTGTAAAATTACAGGCCAGGACAAACTGTACCTGGCCGGCTCAGTTTGGCGGGTAAAGTGCCTTTTTGTGCGGGTTAGCGGTCTATCTGTTCTGCATTTTCTGTGTAATGCAAAATCCGGATAGCTCGCCATCTGTTATTGAAGTCAGATTTGGAGCTGGTTTGCTGCTTGAAGCCGGCCGGCGCGTGTCTTTGCAATCTGCCGAAAACATGGTAGAATTAAAGCTGTAAAATATATAGCGAGGTGAAGGAATGGGCCTTTTTAAGCTTAGCCTCAGACGATGTAGCGTTTTTGCATTTCTGGCCGTGTTGGTGCTCTCGGCTCTGGCAGCCAGTGCCGGCGATCGCGAAATCAAGATCAAGATCGCTGAATATCCCTCCTCGTTCGACTTCAACTGCCCGCAGGGCGCCGCCTGGGAAATCAACGGCAGCATGGGAAAAATCACTGCAGCTGACAGGTGCCAGGTAACCGGCATGCTGACTGCCAGGGCGGTCAAGCGCTACCACGTTATGGTTCTTTCCGCTTCTCTTGAAGACGAAGACGTTCTCGCCGCTGAGCAGTCAAAATGGCAGGCTCAGGGTTTATCTGCCCGGGTTATGATCATCGGTAGCGAAATTTATGCAGACGACAGTAAAACCGTCATGATCGACAACCGCCGCGCCGATGTTGCCGTTGGCGTTTTCCCCGACCGGCCTTCGGCTCAGGCAATGGTCGATAAACTCGCCGCTCAGGGGCAGTCGAGCTGGATCTACGAAGAGATTGTCTCGCTTGCCAAGGGCTCTTTGACGCTCAAAATAAACGGCCAGGTCATGGCAACCGGCCCCGATATGCTGCTGCAGCCGCAGCAGTCGCTGCACATGAAGAAGGTTGAATATGGCAAAGGCTACTCCTGGCACGGCTATGCCGATCGCGACTATACCGGCCGAACCCTGCTAGTGCGTTGGGGTGCTCAGGATGCGATAGATTGCATTCTGCTTGCCGGGCTTGAATATGTGCTGCCGGGCGTTGTCGTTTCTGAAATCTCAGCCAAGGCTGAGGTGGGCGCTTTGCAGGCGCAGGCTGTGGCGGCCCGTGGCGAAATCATGGCCAATATCGGCGTGCGCCATGCCCAGGAAGGCTTCGACACCTGCTCTGAACAGCATTGCCAGGTGTTTTACGGCGATACAGCCTATACCATCGATGTTGGCCGAAAGATCGTGCCGACCAGCGGTCAGGTGCTGACCGAGACTAATGGCAAATTGCTCAGCGCTGTTTATTCAGCCAACTGTGGGGGGCACAGCGAAGCCAATCATCTTGTCTGGACAACCAAGCCGAACCCGATTCTCGGCGGCGTCTGGGACCACCAGAACCCGCCGGCGCTCGATCTCTCAGAAGAAAAGCAGGTCTCCGACTTTATTAAAAATCCGCCAAAGTGCAATTGCAATAACCCGAACGTAGAAGGTGGCAACCGCTTCCGCTGGAGCAAAAGCATTACCACCACCGAATGGAAAGCTGTCGAAAACCAGCTCGCCATCGGCCGCATCAAAAACGTTACCGATATTGCTCGTGGCTTTTCAGGCCGCATCTATCGCATGACTTTCGTCGGTGAACGCGGTAACAAGACGGTTATGAAAGAACTTAATATTCGCCGTCTCTTCGGCGGCTTCGCCAGCGCCTGTTTTGTTGCCGATTACAAACTCGATGCCGCCGGCTTCATCACCAGCGCCGACTTTTACGGTGCCGGCTTCGGTCACGGTGTCGGCATGTGTCAGACTGGCGCCCAGAGCCTCGCCAAGCAGGGTTGGGTATTCTCGCGCATTCTCGCCCACTACTTCCCCGGCAGCATCCTAAAAAAGATGTACTGAGAGGCCGCAAAAACCAGTCCGCAGATTCATCTGAAAACCAGACTAAAAGGCACGCCCAACGGCGTGCCTTTCGTTTTGCAAAGCCTAGATGTGTTGATACAAAGTATTACCTGACAGGAAACAAAAAACTATCCCATTGCTTCTGTTGGGTAGTATCTTGAGAATTCAAGGTCTATTTTGATGAGGAGTCTGATATGAAGGCGAACTTGAGATGGTGTTTTCCGTTTCTGGCAGCTTTTGTGCTGTTTCTTTTTCTGACGACAGGTTGTCAAAGCCCTTTTGCAGATGATGACGACGACCCTTTGCCGTTGCCTGGTGGTGAAAACCCTCTGCTGAAAGCGCGCCCCGGTGACTGGGTCTCGTTGCGATGTGAGTCAATATTAATCGATGCAGAAAAAGGCGAAATGACTTTCTTTGAGGAAATTCGCAAACAGGTTACGGCTACTGATGACAAGAACGTAACTTTGGCAGCAATCGCGACATACAGCGGAACCATGTTCGACAATTATCCTGAGCTTCTCAAATCAGAAGAAAAAAGCGAAGTTGTCGCTTTGAATTCATGGGAAGAACTTCTTAATCTTGCAACTGCCCAGGGAGTTAAGGTTGAAACCCTGGAAAAAGAGAATGAAGCCGTGAAGATCGGCGACAAGGTTTTTCAAACCGTCAGAGAAAAATACAGAGTGACCTTCAAGAATGAAGAGGGAAAAGATGGAACAGTTGACATGACATATTGGGTCTGCCCTGAAATCCCTCTTCTTGGTGCTGTCAGAGTTACACTCAAGGTTTCCGGTGCTGCCAATATTACCTCTTCTGTGGAGGTATCGGATTTTGGTCTCGGGGCATAAGCTCTTTGCCGGGCACAGTGCTTGTCTGTGAAATTCTGTGCTTTTTAAAATCTTAAAGGAGTTTAGATTGAGATGAAAAAATCTTTTTATTTATATATATGCCTGTTGTCTGTTTGTGCAACTTTGTTATGTCCTGCATCCGTGCAGGCGCAGTTAGCGCTTACGCCTTTCAAGGATGGCCAGATAATCGGTTTGCGTTCTGCTTCCAAACACTATGTTTGCGCTGAGAGAGACGGTAACGGTGATGTGATTGCCAATCGTACCGGCTATGGAACATGGGAAAGATTCACAGTTTCTCTGCAGGCAGACAACATGATCGCGCTGAAAGCGCATACCGGCAAATGGGTGGTCGCCGAAGAAGATCATAACCAGAATTTGTACGCTAACAGAGACGGGGTTGGGGCCTGGGAAAAGTTTACGGTAACTTATCACGGTGACAACGTTATCAGTTTGAAAGCGAATACCAACGGCTTGTACGTTCAGGAAGATCAGAACGATGACAATCGCCTGCGTGCCGGCGCCAGCGCTATTGGTTCCTGGGAGAGGTTTGAGGTCGTCAGTGACCCGCAGTCTGCTGCGGTAACGTTTGAGTCTATGATCACTGCGATTGAGAAATATGCGCCCAAGGTCTATTTTCAATCAGGAGAGTCCTATTTTCCATGCTCTGTCGAAGACTTTATTGCCGCAACCGTTCCTGCTAACGACCATGAAGGCAAACCGGGACTCAAGATCAGCAACAACGCTATAAAAGCCGGAAATCTGGCAAAGGCCAAAGCCTATGTAAATCTCATTATCGGAAGCACTTACACCGATATTCAATACTGGTTCCTTTATGGCTATAATGGCGCTGGGACTGCTTATCTGAAGCGATTCGAGCCGATCTCATGGCCTCCGTGGGAATCCGGGCGTTATCATGCCATCGGCGATTATTCGATGAGTCCTGGCGGCCAGCATGAAGGAGACTGGGAGCATGTTACCGTCCGCATACGTAATGATAATTATGAAGCACAAACGGTGTATCTAGCATCGCACGGCAGCGGTTCGACGCGAACTTACGCTCAGACGCTGCGGGATGGCATGGTGACTTTCTATGCTTCAAAAAACGGCCATGCTGCTTATGCCTCGTCTGAACGGCATTACCCGGTTTTCAAGAGTATCGGAATAATCGAGTTCCGGCTTCTTGACAACACCGACAGTCCTTCGCAGTCATTCACATCCCGAGGCAACTGGGTTATTATCGGAGCTCATGAAGGTGATAAGGATATCCTCGCTGAATCAGGTGTCACCATTGACTGGATGAAATACACCGGCCGATGGGGTCAGTGCCTGAGCGGAAAGTTATCGATTCCGTCCGGCCCGTTCGGTATTTTCAAGGCAATAATCAACTTGACAGGCCTATCTTCTGCTCTCGAAGAATTTGACATAGAGAGAGGGCCTTCACCGCCCTGGTCAAAAGCTTCCTGGAAAACAGCCGAATCCTTTTAATTATTGTAAAGTGATGGCTGTTGTCATAGCCGCTGAACTTACAGGGTGGCTGCCAGATTCACTGGCAGCCACCTTTTTATTGTTTTTTCCTGTCATAGTCTTCTGTCACTTTTGAATGCGTGTTTTGTCGTCATTGCGAGCGAAGCGAAGCAATCTCTTTGCTCAGGGGGATTGGCCTCAGAGCTGGGCTTATGCCTTCGGTATGCGTCGGGCTGACGCCCTCCTCGCAATGACGATCAGCCTTGAACTTTATGTGGCAAAGAACCAGGATGTTTCTGCAGGCACCACAAAAAAAGAGCTCTCTGCGCGGGCGGTGCCGGCAGAGAGCTCGTGCTTAGGCTGAGCTTAGTTGTGTGTTACTTCTGGCCGATGGTGGCGATGATCTGCTGACGATACTGTGGCAGTCTCTTATAGACTTCGAGACCTGGGCAGGATTTGGTCGAGTAGTCGCAGTGCCCATAGATGTTCACGCCCGGGTTAACCTTGTAGTTCGAGCAGAGCCAGGTCAACAGTTCGACCAGTGATTTTTCCATGACCGGCGGAATCGGGTCTTTGCCGGGGTCGTAGTCGCCGATCAGGCAGATGCCGACCGCGTTGGTGTTCGGTGAAGCGTGGGCGCCGACAACGGTTTCGGGGCGGCCCTGGTAGATGGTTCCTTCGGGGCCGATCAGAAAGTGGTAGCCGATGTCGGTCCAGCCGGTGTTGGGGTCATCCATGTGGTAGTTCTGTATGCCACGAATGCTGAGCGCGCCCTTATACTGAGACTGGTTGGGAATCCAGCTGTGATGAACGACCAGGCGTTGAACCACGTGCTGAGTATACGCATTTTTGGGCGGTCTGGCGCCCCAGGCTGCGCGTGATAGAATGGCCGGCTTCGCAGCGATCTTTACTGGTTCGAATGCTTCGGGTTCCTGCATTACGTATTCCATGATCTTCTCGTCGATATAAACGCCCTGAACGGTAAAGCCCGGAATTTCGGTCTTGCCCTTCATCGGGTCGCGAACCACGAAATAAAGCTGATAGGCAGAAAACGGCTCTACAGTGGCGTAATGGTATTCAGAATCGAATGCCAGAAATTTTGTCCACTGTCCGTTTTTTGCATTTCTGAAACGCGCGTATGCTCTGAACAGACAGGTGTCGCTTTTGACGGCATCAACCGAAATCAGCATGTTGTTGACTGCACTGTCCATCTCGAAAATCTCGGTTTCAAACTGGTCGTAGGTCTTGTCGACTACACTGAAACCAGTTTTGACCGTGGCCTGATAATCAGGCGTGTCTTCGTTGGCCCGGGCGACAGGCGTGGCAATAAAACAGCCTGCCAGAAGAATGATACTGAATACAACGAACAACTTCTTCATGGTACACCTCACATACTTATATACTCTTATCACTACAATAATAACGTTTCTGCGGGCCAACTAGAAAGATACAATCTCAAAATCTTATCTGAAGCAGAACCTCATGACTATCGTCACAAAATTTCAGCAAAGTTCGTTTTGCCTGGTCTTGCCCGATTTTTGCAATGCCTGAAGCGCATCGGCGTCTGTCTGTGCCTGCAGAATCAGCGGGCCCAGGCTCAAAGCTGACGAGGGGCTGATCAAATTGAAAACAACACCGGCTTCGCCGGCCTTTTCGCATACCAGAGAAGCCAGTTTCGGCCACTTCTGCCAGAGACCGCCTGATCCGCACAGCTTGATGGTGCCACTCATTCTGGTTTGAGCTGCCGCCAGCTGGAAAAAGCCAAGCAACTGCGCGATAGAATCACTTACTGCCTTCGCCGCAAACGGGCAGCCGGCAGCAGAAGCTTCGGTAAGCACCGGCGCATATTCGCCGAGCTTTCTTTGTATGCTGGCGGCGCGATATAGGGCATCGATAATACTTCGGCGGTCAGTCATGCCGAAGCGATTTTCGAATACCTCGCGGCAGATCCTGCTCTCCGAAAAACCTTCGAGGCTGCGCAAAACGCCTTCGAGCGCCTTGCGACCGAACCAGGCGCCTGACGGCAGTTCGTCGAGAACGTAGCCCCAGCCACCAAAGCGGGCACTGGTCTGCCCACACCTGGCAAAAATGATCGAGCCGGTGCCATTGACCGAAAGAATTCCATCTTGGCCGGCCAGGCAGGCGGCATGGTTACATTCATAATCAGACTTTACGACGACCTGCAGGCATGTCGGACAGGCTGTTGTTACCGCTTCTTCGAGCCCTTTTGCCGCGGCCAGATCGTCGGCGCCGGCGGCCCCAATCAGCCAGACTACCCTATTGTTGCCGATTTCGGCAGCCTGCATGATGTTGCGGCAGATCTGCAGCAGGCGTTCCCGATCGAGCAATCTGATATTGCCGGCCTGCATCGAGAACTCGCGCCGGTTGCCGGTATAGATGCCCTTGAGCTCGCTGCCGCCCCAGTCGATCGATAAGAAGCTGTGGCTCACTGAATCGATCCTTTACGCATGCCTTCGAGCATGTAACGTGAGAAAAAGATGAACACTATCACCATCGGCACTGCCGCCAGCGTGGCACCGGCCATCAGCAGACCAAAATCCATGATCTGCTGGTCCTGCAGCGTCGACAGGCCGACGGTCAGAGTGTAATACTTTTCGCTGTTGAGCGTTATCAAAGGCCATAAGAAAGCGTTCCATTGCGCGATGAAGGTAAAAATGCCCGAAGTCGCCAATATCGGCATCGACAGCGGAAAATAGATGCGCGTAAAAATCTGCAGTTCGCTGGCGCCATCGATCTGTGCCGCTTCCGACATCTGTACCGGTATTGAATCCATATACTGACGCACCATGTAGATGCCGAAAGGTGCCGCCATCGCCGGCAGTATCACTGACCAGAGATTATCTATGAGGCCCCACTTGGCCATGAACAGGAACAAAGGCAGCATGACTATCTGACCGGGCACCATCATGGCGGCGAGGAGTATCATGAATATGCTCTCGCGGCCCTTGAAGCGGCCTACCGAGAAACCAAAGGCCGCCAGAGAATTGAAGATGGTCTGGGCCAGCGTCACTGCTGCTGCAACCAGAAACGAATTGATTGTCCAGCGCAATATGCTGCCTGCCGAAAGCAGGACTTTGAAGTTTTCGAGCGAAAACTCGCCATAGCGAGGTGGGGTGGCCGCCAGCGCTTCGGGCGATGTAAAGGCGGTTATTACCATCCAGACCAGCGGGCCGGCGGTCAGAATGAGGCCAATCGTAAGGAAAATCAGCGAGAGATAATGAGCTTTGCGCAGGTTCATGCGAGGTACTCGACTTCCTGGCGCGAGAGTCGGCGCTGAATAATGGTTATGACCATTATTGCGGCGAACAGAATCAGGGCCATGGCCGATGACAGGCCGAAATCAAAGTCACGGAAAGCCGACGTATATACGCGCAGCACGACAACCTGCGTCGAACTGCCCGGCCCACCATCGGTCAGCATCAGCACCTGGGCAAAAACCTGTAGAGCTGCGATCACGCCTGTGATCATGAGAAAGGTCGTTGTGCCGCCGAGCAGCGGTACGGTGATGTGCCACCACTTTTTGAAGCCGTCAGCGCCCTCGAGATCGGCGGCTTCATACAGTGAGTTCGGAATGTTGGCCATCGACGCAAGATAGATCAGCATCGCGCCACCCGGCGATTTGAGAATTCCTGAGATGATTACC
>CAZMWO010000005.1:16344-23374 GCA_964569565.1 uncultured bacterium
AGATAAAGGCAACCGAAGGGTCAGAGAGCCAGCCGACCGGGCTCATGCCGAACCAGCGCAGAGTTGAATTGAACAGACCGACTTCGGTATTGAACAGCCAGCGCCAGACCATGGTCAGAACGACTACAGAGGCGACTCCCGGCAGATAATAGGCCGCCCGGAAAAACGACTTGGTTTTGCCCTGCAGGCCGTGAATCAGACTGGCTACCACCAGCGCGGTGAACACGTTCGCCGGCACGACGAGCAGACTGTAGAGCATGGTGTTTTTGCAGGCAATTATAAAGCGCGGGTCGTTCCAGGCTCTGGTGAAGTTCTCGAGCGTAAAACCGCCAACTTCGCCGATGCGGTAATCGCGAAACGCCAGCAGAAGGGCATCTGCCAGAGGGTAGAACAAAAACAGCCCGGTAAGGCTGACTGCCGGCACGATCATGATCAGGTGTGCCTGCCGCGACAGCAGCGCAAAGACCATGGCCAGTATCGACAGTATCGCGATGACCGAGGCAAAATGACTGCTTTTGCTGACGTCTTCGCTGATCGAACCGCTTTCAACCGATAGAACGCGGTTGACCCGCTCGCCTGACTCGCGCATGGCGGTTAGCGGATCGACGCGGCCAAGAAGGCTCTGCTGAATCGAAGAGGTTACTTCTTCGTCGATCTGTGGCCAGCGACTGTCGGCAAATACCGACTGGCCTTCCTGAAAAATCTGCCATGCTGCCGTCATGTGACGGTCGTCGGCATAGATATTGCCGGTGCTTTTGCGGGTCGGAAACTGTGTGTAATGCACAAGGTCGCGTTGCTGTTCGCCCAGTGTCAGAAAACGCGCCAGCTGCATTGCCAGCTTGATCCGCTTCTGGTCTCTGTTTTTGAAAACATAGAAACCGGATGTGCCAAGAAACGCACCGCTTGGCTTGCCTGGCTGTGCCGGGTAATGCACTACTTCAAAGTTGGTCGGAAACTTGTCGGTCATCGCCTTGATGCCCCAGAGCCCGAAGGCCCCGGCAGCGAGTCGCTTTTCGCGGCCAAAGGCAGTCCAGATATCGTTGGCCGAGCGGCCGCCGCTGTCTGGCGGGATTATTTTCATTTCGCGCAGCTGATTGACCCACTTTATGCCTTTGAGAAACTCTTCTGAGTCGCCGGCGTATTTGCCGTCGCGATCGATTATGCTGCCACCGAAGCACATCAGAAACGGCAGGTTGGCAGTTTCATCTTTCTGGAAATACAGCCCGAGCGGATAATGTCCCTGGCCCTGCGTGCCGGTCGTTTTGGCTGCATTGTCTGTCGGGCTCATATAAGCCTGAATCTGTGCCATTTTCTGGGTGAATTCTTCAGGGGTCCAGCGCCCTTCGACTGGCAGTTCAACACCGGCCGAAGCAAAGATGTCGGCGTTCAGATAAAGCAGCTGGCCGCCCATATACCAGGGCCAGCCGTAGATCCTGCCTTTAACCTTGAAAGACTCGAGCGCTGCCGGAAAATAGTCGGCCCGGTCTTCGGCACTCATATAATCATCTACAGGTTCGATAAGTTCCTCTCGAATGAAAAGCAGAGGCACCACGCCCGGTGCAACATCTGGATAATTTCCGCTGACCGCGGCAATTTTGAGCTTTTCGTGGCCACGCTGCCAGGTAAGCTTGGTCAGATCTACCTTGACGCCTGGGTTCTGCGCTTCAAATTCCTTGATCTTGCGGTTCATCCAGGTAAAGCGGTCGGTACTTTCGCCTGGTTCCAGCCAGCGCGGAAAGTCCCATATCTTCAGAGTGATTTCTTCTGCTGCATAAGCGGCATTGCATTGCAGCAGCGACAGCAGAATGACAGTCAGAACTAACTTGAAACTGCAACAACGCACTGAGATGGCTTTTGAGTGTTTCATATAGAGTCTTGCAAGGCTCCTCTTCTACAAGAAATGCAAGAGATAGAATAACGGTCATCCTCACATCAGGCAAGCAAAAAAGTAGCTGCGTCTGCCGGGGAGAAATTTTGCTCAGTTAATTCAAAACAACTGCCGATGTAGTTGACGAATAATATTATCTCAACCCGATCAAAACAGGGGCTGGTATGAAAAAGGCGAACATGCGAATTGTAACTGTAATCTGGATGCTGCTGAGCATGCTTTGTGCGGCGCAGATTTCTTATGCACAGGTAACTATTTTGCCTGACAATGTGCGTGAGATAGCTGTGCAGCACGGTCATGAAGCCCGTAAAATGGGTGTTTCAGCTGACCTTGGTCCGTTTATCAACGAGCCACTGCTGAACCAGCCCATCGAAATCAGCGCCAGCACTATCGGTGGCTTGAGAGGCACGATCAGGGCCATTGTGGGCGGTCGCAATTTTTCGGCAGCCGATGTCGATAACGCTATGATTCCTTTTACCACCTTCAATGGTTACGGTTTGAGTAACCTCTATAATGACGGCGGCGAATGGCCGGGTACCAACGGAACTCCTGCCGCTGACGATGGTGTGTCGAGCTTTGGCAGCGACTGGGCCGGTGAAATCTACGATCTCGACGGCAACGGCCACTACCCTAAGGCAGTATTGCGTTATATCGGAACTCATTGTTACATTTTTGTACCGGTAATGTATTTTCCGACCTTGCCGCGCCCAATTTCAACCTCTGAAGATGCAACGCCACCGGCTCAGGCCGCCTGGGGTCTATACTGGCCCGACAGCACGGTTATGCAGAACGGCCCCTATTACTTCGCGCCAGATGCCAATGGCACTGTGCTCGAGCCTCGCTATGTTCTGGGAGCTGACAAAAACTACGCGCGCCTCAAACTCAAAGAGCTCGCCGATCAGTTCGACGGCATTATTTACCCGAAAATGCGTGAACATTTCGGCAATGAGCCTGATATCGACGGAGATCCGAAAGTATTCATTCTACTCGACGACATTCGCGATGGCTCCGGCAGCTACCGCGGTTATTTCTGGGCTGGCAACCAGTTTCCCAGAACTTCTCAGGCGCTTAGCAACGAAAAAGAACTGCTCAATATCGATCTGTTTCCGAGCTTCTCTTCTTTCCAGGCCGATACTTATGGCACTGTCGCGCATGAGTTTGTGCATATGATCATTTATAACGAGGGCTATTACGTCGAGAACAACGTGCTCAAGGGTCTCGAAAGATGGCTCGAAGAAGGCCTGACCCAGTATGGTCAGTATCTGTTCGACAGCAAGTTCAGCTCCAATCTTGATGAATTTATCAAGAAGCCAGACACTATTCTTGCCGATAACCGCGTTAATGAGGTCTGGCTTGGGCAAAGCCCGTTTGCCAACTATGGTGCCTCATTCTTGTGGATGTTCTATCTCGTCGAAAAGTATGGCGGGTCGAACCTGCCGGGATTCTTCAGAACCCTGATCCGATATCGTGATGGTGGAATGGGCAGCGTCGATACCGTGCTCAAACCATTCAACACTGATTCTAAGACTGTTTTTGCTGACTGGGCTATCGCAAATTACCTTGATAAAACGCGCAAGCGCGATGGTAGCCTGTTGAACGACGGAAAATGGGGTTATGGCGTCGATAACGATACCAATACCACCAACGATATCGGCAAGTACGAAAGACTGCCGGTAAAATTTGCAGAAAAAGTTATTCTTACCGAGCAGGTTACTGCGCGCTCCTCCAATGTAAACCCCTGGGCCGCTGATTATATAGAAATTTCAGGTAATACCGGCAATCTCAACATCGGTTTCGACGGTTCAGATACTGGTCAGTTCAAAGCCGCGGTAATAAAGCGCGGGCCAGATGTCGATACTTCGGTGGAATTTCTCTATCTCGACGAGCGACAGGCAGGCAATCTGATTATTCAGAATTACGGCGCCGGCAGCACCTATGAAAACATCGTGCTGGTGCCAATGGTTCTGCACAACAACGACTTCAACAAGCTCAGCTATGTTTATTCGGCATCTTTCGATGATCTTAAGGTCGCGATCTTTCCGAATCCTACATTTGAGAATGAGTTGCATATAATTGTCCGGACTGACAAGAAATTTTCATCTGAGCCACGACTGCAGATGACCTACGAAGGCGAGCAGGGCTATCTCGTAATGGTGCCGGTCAACGATTCGACCTATATCACCAATTACAGGGTCGACAAGTCAGGAGAAGGAACGATTGTCGCTAACGGAACCAATGCTGATGGCGTCATTCTATCAAATCAGATCAAGTTTTCTGCGGTCTATTACCCTCCCAACAGTCAGGGTCTGCTTACTGCATCTTTCGTGAAACTCGACGTGCCGGCAGGTTCTCTGCGTAATGGTGGCACCGTTGTGGTTGCCGAAACCGGCAATATAGTTTCATACCGTGAGCTGACCAGACTCAGCCGCAATGTCGATGTAACATTGCCTGTCGAAAAGGCTGCGGCGGCGATAGGCATAGACGTGCCGATGCTTGGCGGCTATGTCTGTGACAGCTCAAAAATCGGTCTTTATCGCGCAACTTCTGCCGGTGCCAGATGGGTCGGCCCTGTCAGCGCAGCTGATGGCCGCGCCCGCGGTCAGCTTGAAGTCTCCGGCAGCGTTTTTGTGGCAGCCGATGAGGTGGCTCCGGTGATTTCGGCAACAGCCGAGACCGAGCGCGGTGGCTGGCTGCGTGTTAAGGCGGGCGACTTCGGCAGTGGCCTGAATGAACAGTCAATAAAGGCGAGCTACGGCAAAACTTCTTTGCCGACAAGGCTCAGTGACGGTGAAATCTGGGTGCATGCAGCATCTGTTGCAGATGGTGAAAAGGAAATTCTGGTCGAAGCAGCTGATAACGCCGGAAATGTCGCTCAGGCCAATGTGCGCGGCCTGGTCGTCGGCGCTACTTCTCTGGTTCAGATAAGCACCTACCCGAATCCGGCCCGCAATTTCTCAAATATCAGGGTGTCTTTTGCCGGCCCGGCGGCTGCAACTGCCGAGGCCAGCGTCAAAATATACGACACGGCAGGTCACAAAGTGGCCGAAATGCCTCTTGCCAATCTCGGCAGCGGCGACTACGAAGCCCGCTGGAATCTCACAAGCAGCAAAGGCAAGGCCGTGGCCAACGGCTTGTATTACGCTGAAGTGCGAGCCAGTCTGTCTGGAGTATCTACAAAAGAACGCCGCAAAATCGCGGTTTTGCGATAACGGAGCAAATCAATGAAAAGAGCTAAAGTTTTTCTTCTGCTGGTAGTTCTGATGACTTTCCCGATGATCCAGAACTGTGGTGGCAACAGCAACGGCGGTGGCAGCAGCAATCTTATCGTTTCTGATCAACTGCTCAACGAAGGATGGGATGCGATTAAACTCGGTAATTATTCAACGGCCGAGAAGAGCTTTGCCAACGCTCTTAATGAGCCTCTGACAGAGGGACAGCGCATTTCTGCTCACAGCGGTATGGGCTGGGCTCTTTCAAAGGGTGGCAAGATTCTCGAATCGATTCCTTATTTCGAAATTGCCGCCGAAAGCGATAACGAAGCTAAGGTCGGTCTGGCCGGGGCACTGATTTACCGGCATCAGACAACTGTCGACTATATCCGGGCAGCCGAAATGCTCGGCAACATGCCGCCGGAAAAGTTTGCCCCGCAACATTCCGGTCTGGCTCTCAATGCTGCCAAAGTGCATGCTCTGGCAGCTCTCTCTTACGCTCTTGGCGGCGACATGGAACAGGCGAAAGTCTACATGAATAAGGCCGCTGCTCTTGATTCGATGATGATCGGCACCTCGGTCGATCAGCTCGATGAGGCATTTTTTCTGCTCGGCTGGAAAGACTCATAATAAATTTGTCAGTCAGGGCGGATGTGCACAAAAAGCGCTGTGCACACCCGCCCTTTTTTATTGTTGCCCGGCCGGCAAATCTGGTATATTGAAGCACAAAATTACCTGATACTATTTTGTCAATGAATACAGAACACAAATACTGCCGGATTATATGCGTTATCATACTTCTGCTGACCTGTTGCAGTCAGGCTTCAGCTGCTTCTGAACGCAAGGCGGTCGAGTCGAAGGCCGAAAAGGCCATAAAAGCTGAAGCCGAGCAGAAAGAACAGGATCAGCTGTTGCGCCGCGAAATCATGGGTTTTGTCAAAGCAAACCCGGGTCGCGAAGCTGGCGAAGGCTGGCTTTATCTTGCTGCTCACTATCGCGAACTCAGGCAACCCGAGCGTTCTCTCCTTTATCTGCGCACTTTGCTGCGTTCAGAACATATCAACCCGCGCCTCGTCTGGGAAGCCATGCTTCTCAATGCTGATATTCTGAATGAGCAGAAGGAACATGCCAGCGCTACCCGCGAATTAAACCGGCTTATCGACATGATGCCGGCACGCAGCTATCTGGTGCGTGCCAAGATCGCCAGGGCTAAAATCATCGGGCGCAACTTAACCAGCAGTGAAGAACTTTATAAGGCTTTCCGGCGTTACTACTGGCCCTGGCCTGAAAAGCCAGATATCGAAGCAATCGAATACATCATGGGTTTTGAACGCGGTTACGATCTCGAAATAGCGATGCAGGCCCTCGAAGCCTGGGAAGAAATAGCGGCGTTTCCTGAAGAAGAGGCGAGTAACCTTGCCAACCTGCATATTGCCATGCTTTATGCGTTTGACCTCAATGTTCCAGCCCGCGCTTTGCCTTTTATCAACAAGATTGGCGATGGCACAGCCATTTCGGCAGAAGCGTCATTTATCAGGGCGGTTCTTAATCATTTTTATACCCCGGGAGCTGACCTCAAGGTTTGTCTCGATAGTTATTCGCTCTTTCGCAAAACCACCGAAAGCCTCGATGGCTATCGCGTAGCCGGTATTCTTCAAGGCCTGCTCCTGCATGAAGGGATTAAAGATTACGAAGCGGCCATCAATACTCTGTCGACGCTGCTTGAGACACCACCGCATCTTGTCGCTTCAGGGTCGGTGTCGGTCGCCCGGCGCCGCGAAAAACGTGATGAAGAAATCGACTGGGCGATGCTTGCCTGTCGTATTGCCGGCTATATTGCCGAGTTCAGGCTGGAGAACCCCGAAAGACCTGATAAATCAGCATCACCTCTGGCAGAATATGAAGAAGTAGTACTGGGGCTGACATTGGGGCC
>CAZMWO010000005.1:23384-24996 GCA_964569565.1 uncultured bacterium
GCCAGATACTTTTATCAGAAAATATCTGAACTCAACAAGGAACGCAGCGAAGCAGTCGAAGACCCTTGGACAGAAGCGGCCCTTAAACGAACTGAACCTGGGGTTACCGAAGCTCAGGTTCTGTTTGACATGGCTTACGAAAAGTATCGCAGCCGCAAGATGCACGAAGCTTTGAAGCTATATGAAGACTTCATCAATAAATATCCGGAGCATGATCTCTTCAGAGAGGCTCTGTTTAGAACCGCTGTAATAGTCGATGACGATCTGCGTCAGTTCGACCGCGCCCTCGAAATGTACGAACGCTTTCTGATCAGTTTCAAGCCGGTAAAATCAAGTTGGGATCTCGATGTGCTCTATGATTGGGGCCGTATCGATGAAGTCCGTTATCGCATCGGCAACCTGCAATATCTGCACCTGAAAAAGCCGGTTTCCGCACTCGATATCTTTTCGCAGCTTGCCGAGACATATCCCGACAGTTACTGGGCCATGCAGGGCCTCAAAGACAGCGTCAGAATATATGAAGAAGATCTTGGTGATCCCGACAAGGCCAATGAGCTACGCGAAGAATTTATCGCCAGATATCCCGACAGCAAAGATGCTTCTGATTACCGCCTTACCCTTTATAAGGTATTCCTCAGCAAGAACGAGCAGATACGGGCTCTGCACATGCTGCGCGATTATCTCGATCACAGCCTGCCCTCCGAGAAGAAATACTTTCCGTTGAAACAGGAATGGCGCGATCTCGCCTTCAGAATCAGAGAAGAAAGCCTGCGCAAGATTCTCAAGACTGCCGGCCTGCGTGACCGTATCGAAATTTACCAGAATATGATGGATGTAATGTGTCTCGCCTCCTCAAGTCAGCCGCTTGAAACGCTGGTCGAAGAGATAAAGAGCAGCGACCTGCAGGATGAAACCCGTTGGTCATTGGTTTATGATGCGGCTACCCGCATGTATCAGACTTTTCCTGACAAATCGGCAGGACTTTTTACCGAGCTGGTTGAGAACGCGACCGGCACTGCACAGATTTCGAGCCTGCTGACACTTGGTAACATCGCTTATCGCGTCACAAAGGATGTTGAAGCTGCGGTTTCATGGTATGAAAAGGCCGAAAGGCTGTTGCCGCTTACCGACCCGCTGGTCGAGACCCCTGCATACAGACTTGGTCGTCTCTATCTTGTTCAGGGGCACGGCCTCAAAGGTCTCGAAAAGTTAAGGCAGTTTACCACGCGATTTCCGCGCAGCCGGAATCTGGCCAAAGCCTACATGACCATGGGAGAAGCCTGCGTCGCCCTGTATAATCCTGAGCGGGCCGTACGTTATTATCGTCGTGTTCTGCGCATCGCGCCCAATTTGGCTGATGAAGCGAACAAACTGATTGAAGAGGCCGAAAAACTTCCGACATCACAGGAATGGCTGAAAACCAGAGCAGCCCAGAGACGCGAGGAATTGGCCGGGGCAGAAGAAGACTCTGATGAATCAGATAAAACGGTTGTCGCCGAAGCCCGCAAGGTAAAAGACGCCGGTAAGCTTACCGAAAAAGATCTCGCCGAATATAACGAGGCCACAGTTTATGGGCTGTTTCTTGACGAGGTCGCCAAAGCAAAACCCTTGC